>JBIIOB010000110.1:0-6705 GCA_044337125.1 Bacteroidia bacterium | reverse complement strand
CACCAACAGGAATCGTACTAAGATCAAATTTCAAGTATCCTCTATCGCAAGAGGAACAAATATTTGTTTCGTCTCCGTTTGTTAGAACATCAGCAGATGTAACTTTCCCTGATAACACTGCATTGAGCGTAACGGTTTGAGCGCTGATCTTTGCGAATGAAAAGAACATTGCGATAATTAACAGAAAAGCACCACTAAAATGAGTGTAATTTTTTTTCATGAGAAACGATTTAGTTTTTATTAAAGACAAAAAAGCTCCAAACAAATGTTTGGAGCTTTTTTAATTTTTATTTTTTATTGAACAATTAATTTTTGGATTTGAACTTCAGAACCTATGTTCAATTTCACATAGTAAATTCCTTTCGCTAAATCCGTCAAATTAATTTGTTTGTTGTATTGAGCAGATACATTTTTATCTGATTCGCTGTAAACAACTTTTCCTTGTAAATCTAATATTGAAATAACTACTTGGTTGCTTACTGCATTGTTAATGTTCAATGTAAACAATCCGTTAGATGGATTTGGATAGATTGAAACCACTTGAGCTGAATTAGATGTAATGCTTGTAATAACAACATTCACACAAGCTGAAGTATCAGAACATGTTCCTGCTTCTGTAATAATTACTGCATAATTACCACTTGCAGTTGCAGTATATGATTGAGCAGTTTCACCTGCGATGATTGCATTTGCATTATCGCAATCAATCCACTGATATGTTGCAGTTGTTGATGTTGCAGTAATCACATTTCCAACAATAGATGTAGTTAAATCTAATGCACCTAAAACAGTTAAGTTAGTTACATAAGTACTATCACAACCATTTGCTGCACCACCTATATATAAATCATTATATGTTCCTGATGCAGTGTATGTGTTTGTACCTACTGTTACTGAACCACCTGCACATACAGTTAATGTTTGTGAACCTGTGATTGCTGGAGATACTGTTAAGTTGGTTGTTACTGTACTATCGCAACTATTTGCTGCTGTTAATACGTCTGTATATACACCACTTGTTGTGTAAGTATTTGTTCCTACTGTTACTGAACCACCTGCACATACAGTTAATGTTTGTGAGCCTGTTATTGCTGGAGATACTGTTAAGTTGGTTGTTACTGTACTATCGCAACCATTTGCTGCTAATAAAACATCTGTAAATACACCTGATGCGTTATAAGTGTTTGTTCCTACTGTTACTGAACCACCTGCACATACCGTTAAGTTTTGTGAACCTGTTGAAGTAGGTCTTACCGTAACCGTTACCAATGTTCTTGCAGCACTTGTACAACCTAAATTATTTCCTTGAGCATAAAAATTATATGTTCCAGGAGTGGTTGTATTTGCTAAAACACTTGTTCCCACTGTTTCTAACGTATTTCCAATTCCAAGTTGAGTTCCGCTTGATGCAGCATCCCACCATGAAACAGAAGCTTGAGTTGGGTATGTATAGTTAATTGTCATTGTTGCTACAGAAGCACCTGTTGGGAATGTACATTCAGAACCAGCATTATCTGCATATAAATCGTAATAATTTAAATTTATGGTTCCACCTGCAACATTTACAGAACCAATTGCCAATGTGCTGTTGTAATTAAAATTCAATGTTGCACCTGGCGCACCAATTCCCGCAGTATATGCAGCAGATACAGCACCAGTAAATCCAAAGCCCATATCATTTGCCCATGAACCGCCTGTTGGTGTTAAATTAGGGAACGAGAATGTTACCCCTGTAACCACAGCACCAGCAGGCAAAGCTGCTAAAGTTGCTGAGCTTATTATATTTGGAGTTGTTGCAATTGCAGGGAATGCACTACCACCGCTTACTTCTGTTGGTTGAGCAGATAATCCAAATGTTAATGTTTGAGTTCCTGTTGCCAAAGGATTAAGCGTTGCATTTGCTGTTAAAATTGCACTTGCAGAACCTTGACAAGTAGAAATATTTGATGCAACTGGATTATTGATTGTCCAGGTTGGTTGAGCAATTACCACAGAAATAGGAGCACTTTGTTGTAAACCTGCATCTCTGATAACTACTGAATAAGTTCCTGCAACTAAATTTGTAGGAATTGCACCAAATGCACCACCATTTACAGAATAATCAAAAGGTAAAGCACCACAAGTAATTGCACCTAAAGTAAATGAACCATTTGACCCACCATTACATGTAACATCAACTGGAGTTAAAACTGCATTTACAGGAATAACTGTTGCTGTTGCTTGTGAACGAGGACTAGCAGCACAACCCGGGATTGATTCTTCCACCCAATAAGGTGTAGTTGCTGTTAATACTGGACTTGTGTATGATGCACCTGTTCCTAAATTAGTTCCAGCACTTGCAGCATCAAACCATGTAAGAGTTGAACCTACTAATGAAGGAGTTGCAGAAACTGTTGCTGTATTTCCTGAACAAATAGAAGCGCCTGTAACAACAGGAGCTGCAATTGTAGGACAAATAATATTTACAATATAATCTTCTGTTTCACCAAAAGCTGTGTTTGCACAAGCACCTGCTGTTGTATATGCAGCATCACTACCTCCTCTAACACGAATACGCGTATTACCCAAAACAGCATTTGCCGGTACTGCAAAAGTATATGTAACAGTTGCACTTGCTACTGCTGCTGCTGTTGCCAAGCCGATACTTTCAGAAGCCTCAAAAGATCCATTTTGATTCCAATCTACCCATGCAGCACTCCATTGTGTACCATCGGTTCCCATAGTAATTGCAACAGTGTTACTTGTTGCTCTTAATAAATCTAATGGTGTATTGTTGTATGAAACATAGTTAGGAGCAACGGAAGTTGATGCTTGCGTTAAGTTTGCACCTAAAGAATTTGTGATAACTACATTCGTAATATTATCAATGGTGTTTGATGTTGTAGTTAAGTTTGCTGAGCAATAACAATTCAAGAAAGAACTCATTGGAACTAATAAAGCTGTTGATGTATCAGCAGCTCCACCATTCGAACAAGTTACAATACATTGATAATAAGTAGCAGCAGTTTGATTTACCGTTGCCGTAGCTGTTGTTGCAGCAATATTTGTATACGTAAGTCCATCAAGAGATGATTGCCACTGGTAAGTTAAACCTGTTACACCAATAGTAGCACCTGTTAAATTTAATCCGAAGTTTACAGTTGGACATGCACCAACTGGACCTGCAGTTGTTCCTGCATTTGGTGTTCCAGCACATGGTACTGGTGGATCAAATCTATATCCATTACCATTACCTACCCAAGCTGTTGATGTTGCAGTAGAATTTGACAATCCGTTTAATGCATTAATATAATTATTTGTGCCTCCTGTTACATTTTCAATTCCAATTGAACGTCCAGTTGAAATTGTTCCTAAAGAAGGACCATAAAGAATTTCTATACGACCAGGATTAGAAGAAGTTGGTCCATAAAGATGAACTTGATAAGAAATTTTATTAGTAGCACTTGCCGCACCACTAGCACTTCCAGAAACTTCTTTATATTGAACAACATAAACGTTTGGAAGAGTTGGGTGAATTGCTGCTGTAATTAAACCAGCATTTGCCGCATTGGAATTCCCATCGCCCCACCATCCAGCAATTGTGGCATTAGGAGCAGTATTTACAAATAAATTTCCTGCAGTAAATGAAGTGCTTGTTCCACCTGCAAATGCAACCCATCCATTTGTACAAACCCTTAAAGTTGTGTAACCAACTCCATCATACGTAAATGTAAAGGGAAGTGTTAAATTAACTGCTGCATCATCTCCAGTTGGACCTGCAGTAGCTAAGGTCATGTCCGTATAAGTAAGACCCGTTAAAACTGTTCTAGAATATGCCGTTATTTGCGCGTTAACAGAAACAAACGACATCAAAAAACAAACCAATGCAAATGCGATGGATGTTTTCAATTTGTAATTTTTTATCATTTTATTATTGTTTAGTTATTATTCAATTAAAAAAGTATTCATTGTTTTCAATAAATAAGACCACAAAGTTAAACCATCGTTGCCTGCATACCAAAAAAAGTAATTAACAATTCGATAAACCAAGGTTTACATTCGACTATAAGCCGATTTTAAAAACAACAAAGCCCATAAATTGTTTATGGGCTTTGTTAAATATTTGATTTTAAATTGTTTAATCCAATTGCGACAAACGAATAGATGCTGTTTGTGTATCTGTTTTTATTTGAAGTATGTATACCCCATTTTCGAGGTTTAGCGCCTTCATATTGTAATTAAACTCATAGAATCCTTGAGCTTGAACTCCTCTTGTAATCGAATTTACTTTCTGACCTAATGTATTATATAACTCTAATGTTACATTCGATTTTTCGTTTAAGAAATAACTAACGATTGTATTTTCTGAAATTGGATTTGGATAGGCGCTAAAACCCATTGCAGCGGATGCTGATTCTTCAATTCCAACTGTAGTAATCGTTACAATTTGTGTTGTGGTATCACTTCCACAAGGACCAAATACAATCATCGTTACATTATACACGCCTGCAGCAGTATACAAATGCGAAGGGTTTTGATTCGTTGAATTTCCACCATCTCCAAAATACCATTGGTAGGTATAATTTACACTTGCAGAATTCGTAAACTGTACATTACTACCTGAAACAGAATAGGTAAATGACCCTACAGGTGCCGGTATTTGTTGTGTTAATGTAATTGGTGTTGCGCACCAGTTGTTTGTTTCGTCTTGTTCAAAGAAGTTATTATCTGGGTCAGTAACCGAAACCACATAATAATCGCCATTACAAACTCCTGTTAAATCGATTGACATTCCAGCCATACCTTGACTGTAGATATCTAAATTACCAACATAAATCCCTTGATCCGAACCACAACCACTTACCATCCCAAATGGTGAATTCGGAATATCAGCCATTGTTAATATTGGACCAGCATTCCCATCTCTGCAATAACCATAATCACCAGTACAATCTCCTAAATTAATCAAACAAAAAGACATTTTAGTTCCCGTAGAAACAATTGGCCATGTTGTAGCATCTGGATTTGAAGTAGGTGTACGCAATGTAAATTCTGCCCAGTTATCAACGTGAATATGACCATGTGTTGGATGGTAACTCATTACACCTGATGTTAATGTATCGTGTGATGTAATTACACCATTGTTTTTATGGTAAATTGTTTGAAGTAATTTTTGTTTTGGATAACTACCATCTGGACAAAGCGGAGTAGAGCATGCTACAGAAACAGTATCGCACCAGCAAGAATTTGATCCATGAATTTCCATTGGTCCCCATCCTATATTTGGAGTAGCATTACTCAATGTTAACAAACCTGGAGTTTCTGTGTGCTGTGCTTGTATAATTTGAGCTGATGCTGTCATATCGGGCAACAAATCACAATTGGTACTTATACCATCAGGACATTCACAAGCTAAACCATTTGAAACACTACATGGTCCAGTCGGGTTTACAACACCGCTTCCTTGTGGAGGATGTGCAGCAAACGTAATTGAAAAAGAAACAAGAATTCCTTGATCGGAAGGCACCTCATCTGCAATACAGATATTCCAAATTCCATTCGGATCTTGACCATTATTTACACCATTAATATCGTTATTGGGAATAAACGTTCCTGTAAATGGTGGAGCTCCAGCACCAATTGAGCCGTTTGCACCATTCATTGCAAAACAACTGTTTGTATAATTATCACCACTACCTCCATTATTATTTGATAATACAACTATGGTTCCATCTGGAGCTTTTAGCTTTACATCAATATCGCCATCATAGGTATGTGTTAGGTTTACACAAACTTGAGATACACCAAAGGCTGTATCAATTAAATTTGGTAATCCACTAACTGTAACTGGAAAACAAACTTCTGTATTGTCTACAATATTACCACCTGTTGAGTTGGTAAATGTCTGTGCAGTTGCAATAAAAGGAATTACAAGCAACAATTGGAGTAAAAATTTTTTCATGCTTTTTTGTTTAGGTATAACGAATATAGTAAAAATTAATTTAAAACAAAAAGTCCCAAGAATAAATTCTCGGGACTTAACTATTTTAAAAATTTCTCTTAGTAGGCTCTTACATTTTTACCTTCCATGTAATTAATAAAAGATTTATTAACCACTTTATTCCCTCCTGCTGTAGGATAATTTCCTGTAAAATACCAATCGCCTTGGTTATTAGGACAGGCATTGTGCAGCCCTTCAATTGTTTGATAGATTATCTCCACCTCGGCATTTACGCCCTCTGGACGAAGTAATTCAGAAATTTTCGCAGAAATTTGTTCTGCTGTAAATGGTTCATAAATTTCTTTTACCACATTTACCATTTCCTCTTTTGGTAAGCTTACCTGTGTCTTCGCTTTTTCGTATAGCTCATCTAATAGGTTCTCCTTAAAATTATCTTTCAACAATTGCACTGCTGCTTGAAAAGCAATAAAATCGCCTAGTTTAGCCATGTCAATTCCATAACAATCTGGATAACGTATTTGAGGTGCAGAAGAAACAATAACAATCTTTTTTGGTCCTAAACGGTCCAATATTTTTAAAATACTTTGTTTTAATGTTGTTCCACGCACAATTGAGTCATCCAATACTACCAAATTATCTTCACCTGCTTTTACAACTCCATAGGTAGTATCATACACGTGAGCTACCATATCATCACGTTGTGCATCTTGCGTAATAAAGGTTCTAAGCTTAGCATCTTTAATAGCAATTTTTTCGATTCGAGG
>JBIIOB010000109.1:0-6767 GCA_044337125.1 Bacteroidia bacterium | reverse complement strand
GGGCCTTGTGAACCACCTGTGTTTCCAGATAAAGCTATTAATTCCCCTTTTTTTATAGGAAGAAGGTTGGGTGAAAGGATGGTATCGAGTTCAAATGTCTCTAATTTGTATTGCATTTTTTTTGTGAATGCTTCAATGTCAATATCAAAGCAGTTTAAATGCGCATACACAGAGGTAAATCCATTTGGATGAGTTATATATAAAGCTTTTCCGTAGCCACCTGTACTAATTTTGATACGGGAAATGTAGCCATCTGCAGCAGCAAAAATGGGCACATTTTCTTTCCCATCTGTTTTTAAATCGAAGCCAGCATGAAAATGATTTGGTCGAATTTCACCAAAATTGCCAGATAGCTCCATGGATCCATCCATTGGTGAACGGAAATAGTCGGTAGGGTAGGGTGTTTGAGAAAACAGCGATGCGCTGCACAAGGTTAATATAAATACATAAAGCTGATTTCTCATGGTACTTGCAAAAAAAAGCATAAAATCAATATCTATTTAGCTCTGTGTTCAAAGTTATTAACGTTGAAGGGCTGAATTAAGTGTGCTAAATTTTTGGCAAATCCACTCAGGAATGTTATATTTGTAAAATATTGAATTACAGAACTTAATGTTTGATTATGAGTGATTTAACAGCAACCATAGCGGAGTTTAAAACAAAAATTGAAAAATTGGTCACCTTGCATTCGCAATTAAAGGCTGATTACGACAAATTAGTTGCTGATAATCAGCAACTTCAAGGAACGATTGCTGAACAGTTGGTTACCATAGAGGCATTAAGAAAGAATAATCAGGATTTAGTAACAAACACAAACGAACAACACAATACACTTATAACAGATACAAAACAAAAGATAAACGAGCTAGTGCAAGAAATTGACAATTGCATTGCTCTCATTAATAAATAGATAATCTATTGAGTTTATATAAAGCAATTTATAAAAACCTGAAACAATAAAATGACAGAAGTTTCATTAAAAATAGTAATTGCCGGACGAACTTATCCACTTACTGTAAAGAAAGAGGATGAAGAAGCAGTTCATCAGGCAGCTAAAATGATTAATGAAAAGGTGAAGGAATTTGAGCAAAATTATTCGGTACGAGATAAACAGGATTTATTAGCCATGTGTGCTTTGAACTTGCTTGCTACCCAGCAAAATAATCCCAAAAAATCACCTGATTTTGACGAGCTGAATCAGCTTGACCTATTTGTTTCCGACTATCTACAAAAAGAGAGCGATTCCATTTAGTTTGCAGTTTTTTAACAATACACTGTAAACAAAAAAATCTTCCATTGGTTCGCGAGTGTTTCGCAAATGCATACTTTGGCAATTAGAAATTATGCAGGGCGAAAAGTAATAACCAACAACTTAATTTTTTAACTATTTATGGACATCATACTGATTATTGCAGCTGCTTTAGGAGGATTGGTTTTGGGTGCACTGGGTGCATTTATGGCAATAAAAAAATCCAACGAGAATAAAGCAAACAACATTATTAAAGAAGCCGAAGCTGAAGCGGAGGTAATTAAGAAAGACAAAATACTTCAAGCAAAGGAGAAGTTTTTGCAATTAAAAACAGAGCATGAGAAAACGATCAATGATCGTAATCAAGCCATGCAAGTTTCTGAAAACAGAATCAAGCAGAAAGAACAAGCGCTTTCTCAAAAGCAAGAACAAGTTCAACGTAAAGATCAAGAGTTGGATGCTGTTCGTCAAAATTTAACACATCAATTAGAAATTGTTGCTGCAAAACAGCAAGAGGTTGAGAAGTTTCACCGCAGACAAGTGGAGCAATTAGAAACATTGAGTGGTTTATCTGCAGAAGATGCAAAAACACAATTGGTAGAAAGTTTAAAAGCTGAAGCCAAAACGGATGCAATGTCGCATATCAAAGATATTGTTGAAGAAGCAAAAATCAATGCTAATAAAGAAGCAAAGAAGGTGGTTATTCAAACCATTCAACGTGTTGCTACGGAACATGCCATTGAAAACTCGGTTTCTATTTTCAATATTGAAAATGATGAAATTAAAGGACGTATCATCGGTCGTGAAGGACGTAACATCCGTGCTTTAGAAGCTGCTACAGGAATTGAAATCATTGTAGATGATACACCAGAAGCTATTATTTTATCTGGTTTCGATCCAGTACGTAGAGAGATTGCTCGATTATCATTACATCAACTAGTAACTGATGGTCGTATCCATCCTGCTCGTATTGAAGAGGTGGTTGAAAAAGTGAAAAAACAAATTGAAGAAGAAATTATTGAAATTGGTAAACGTACAGCAATCGACTTAGGAATTCATGGTTTACACCCAGAATTGATTCGTATGGTTGGTCGTATGAAATACCGTTCATCATACGGACAAAACTTATTACAACATTCACGTGAGGTAGCTAATTTATGTGCTACCATGGCTGCTGAATTGGGATTGAATGTGAAGTTGGCTAAGCGTGCAGGTTTATTACACGATATTGGAAAAGTGCCAGATGATTCACCAGAAGTACCACATGCTATTTTGGGTATGCAATTAGCTGAAAAGTATAAAGAGAAGCCTGAAGTATGCAATGCTATTGGAGCCCATCACGATGAGATTGAAATGACAACATTGATATCTCCAATCGTTCAGGTATGTGATGCTATCAGTGGCGCTCGTCCGGGTGCTAGACGTGAAGTTGTTGAACAATACATCAAACGTTTAAAAGATTTAGAAGCGTTAGCATTGTCTTATCAAGGTGTTGAAAAAACATATGCGATTCAAGCTGGTCGTGAATTACGCGTTATTGTTTCAAGTGATAAGGTAACTGATAAAGATGCTGAAACATTGTCATTCGATATTTCGCAACGTATTCAAACCGAAATGACTTATCCTGGTCAGGTTAAAGTAACCGTTATACGTGAAACAAGAGCTGTAAATTATGCTAAATAATGGCGAATAGAATTGTAATAGAGCCCGGCTCGGAAAAAGGAAATTATTGGAAAGACCTCTGGAATTACAGAGGTCTATTCTATTTTTTGGCTTGGCGTGATATTCTTGTTCGTTACAAACAAACTGTTATTGGAGTAGCTTGGAGTGTTTTACGTCCACTACTTACAATACTTGTTATGGCATTTATTGGTTGGTTATTTAATTCAAGTACACCAGAAAATGTACCTCGTTTACTTTTAGTATCAGCAGCTACTTTGCCTTGGCAATTTTTCTCCTCCTCATTTAGTGAAGCAAGTAATTCATTGGTGGTGAATTCAAATCTACTTACGAAAGTTTATTTTCCACGATTAATTGTGCCTGCAAGTACAGTTATTGTTTGCTTAATCGACTTTTTAATTTCATTTGTGATTTTGGTATTCATTATGATTTTTTATCGGTATGTTCCCGATTTAAAAATTTTAATGTTGCCTTTGTTTTTATTGTTAGCCCTAGTTACTGCCTTAGGAACTGGTTTGTACATAGCAGCATTAAATGTGAAGTACCGCGATTTTAGGTACATTATTCCATTTATTGTTCAGTTTGGATTATACATTTCTCCTATTGCATTTAGTAGTGAAATGATTTACAATCATCCAACATTACCGCAATTTGTAAAATACATTTATTCCTTGAATCCCATGGTCGGTGTAATCGATGGATTTAGATGGTGTATTCTTGGTGGCGAAACGCCTTTGTACCTGCCAGGATTTTTAGTTTCAGTCGCGATAAGTTTTATATTTTTATTTATAGGTGTTTGGTATTTCCGAAGAATGGAAAAATCATTTGCTGATGTAATTTAATACAATGAGTAAGAACGTTATTACAGTAGAAAATTTAAGTAAGAGTTATATTTTGAAGCATCAAAATGCGGAGAAGTATACTGCCTTGCGTGATGTGATAACGAATAAAGCAAAAGCTGTTTTTTCGAAACAACAAACAATAAAAAATACTAGTCAAGAGGAATTTTGGGCACTGAAAGATGTGTCGTTTGAGATTAATCAAGGTGAACGTGTTGGTATTATTGGAAGAAATGGGGCGGGGAAATCAACATTATTGAAAGTATTAAGTAGAATTGTGGCTCCAACCAAAGGGAGAATTACAATCGAAGGTCGATTAGCTAGTTTATTGGAAGTAGGAACTGGATTTCATCCTGAATTAACAGGCCGTGAGAATATATTTTTGAATGGGTCTATTTTAGGAATGAACAAATGGGAAATTCAAAAAAAGTTTGATGAAATAGTTGCATTTGCTGAAGTGGAAAAGTTCTTGGATACTCCTGTTAAGCGTTATTCTTCTGGTATGTATGTCCGTTTGGCCTTTGCTGTTGCTGCACATCTTGAGCCAGAAATATTAGTGATTGATGAGGTGTTGGCAGTAGGAGATAGTGCTTTTCAGAAAAAATGCCTTGGTAAAATGGAGGATGTTGCTGAGCAGGGCAGAACCATATTATTCGTAAGTCACAATATGGAAACCGTTTTACGCTTATGCAATAAAACAATTTTATTAGAGAATGGTAGTGTTAAAAAAATTGGTGAAACTGAAACGGTTATTAAATCATATTTAAATACAGGTTCGGGAACAAACTCATTCCGTAGTTGGTTAGAAACAGCGAAGGTTCCTTCCAATCATATTGTGAAGTTAAGACAAGTGCGTGTTCATGATGAAAATCAAGAGATAAAGAATACATTCGACATCACCAAAAAGATTGGTGTTTCAATGGAATACGAAGTTCTTCAAGATGGTGATGTGTTTACACATTCATTTAATTTTTATAACGAAGAAGGTATTCATATTTTTAGTTCTCATGATGTAGTTTCAGAAATGAGAAATCTTCCAAGGAAAAAAGGAATTTATAATACAACCATGTGGGTGCCAGGCAACATCCTTGCTGAAGGATCCGTGGTTGTGGGTGTTGCGATTATGAAAATAGAGCCGTTTACTATTTATTTTCATGAACAAGATGCTGTTAGTTTTAATGTGATTGATTATATGCTTGGCGACTCTGCTCGAGGTTCTTATACACTTGGTTTTCCAGGCGTTGTAAGGCCATTGTGCAATTGGGATACTACTAAAATCTAATTTAAATTTTCTTTTCATCTGAATTTGCAAACGATATAATGAACACACCCAAAGTTTCTATTTGTATTCCTACATACAACCAAACGCTTTATTTGGAAAGAACTTTGAATTCTATTAGCAAACAAAATTTCAGCGATTTTGAGTTAATCATTTCCGATGATTCAACAACAAATGATGTTGAAGAGTTAGTTGAAAAGTATAAAATAACGTTTGGCGATAAGCTAAACTATTTTAAGAACAAGCCATCAAAAGGAACTCCCGAAAATTGGAATGAAGCTATTCGGAAGGCAACAGGTGCATATATTAAAATTATGCATCACGATGAATGGTTTATAAATGAAACAAGCTTAGGGTACTTTGTTGAAACCATCGAATCGAGTAAAGCCGATTTTGTATTTTGTTCTGTTCATGTCTTTGTAGAAAGCACAAAAACGGAATGGGATATGAAACCAACTGTTTCTCAGGTAAATGAAATGTTAGCTATACCGGCATTGCTAATTCTTGCAAACATTGTAGGCCCTCCTAGTTCAACCATTTATAAAAGAGAGTTGGGATTAACATACGACAATACATTAAAATTTGTTGTTGATTTTGATTTTTACATTCGTGTGTTTCAAAAAACAAAGAATGTTGTCTATATAGAGAATGCTTTAATTAATTCTGTTTCTGATGCAGGACACAATGTAACACTCGATTGCAAGGTTCCTGATATTGAATTGTACGAATACCTATTAATGTTTGATAAGCTGAAGGGATCAATTCCGAAAAAGTTTATGTCGAAATTTGAACGATTTTTATTTGGACTTTTTGTGAAATATGACATTCGATCAGCTAGCAAACTTGTTAGCTTCTATTCGTTTTGGGATGGGAGAGGCTTGTACAAAAAACTGATTTTTAAAACAAAGTTGTTTTATCTAAAAAAGAAAATACTCGGATAATCTTAGCAATGATTGTAGTTAAATTAAAAGGAGGATTAGGAAATCAACTGTTTCAATATGCAGCAGGCAAATCGCTTGCGACAAAACTGAATGCCGATTTGTACCTTGATTTAACGGATTTAAGAATTCCCTCAAATGGAGAATGGACGCAGCGTGAATTTGAATTGGATGTTTTTTCTATTACCGCTAAAATTGCTGACGAAGAGTTGTTAAATCCATTTATAGCGGCATCTAAAAGAAATCGGATTGTTCGGTTGTTTAATTCATTAAGAACTTGCAATGTTTATGCAGATAATCTTAAGGGATTCTCTAATAAATTTTTTGAACAGAAAAACAATACACTGCTTAATGGTTATTGGCAATCAGAAAAATATTTTCGTGCCATAGAAAAAGAGTTAAGAACCGATCTTCAATTGAAGAATCCATTAGATGAAAAAAATTTAGAGTTTTTAACCCAACTTACAGAGCGTTCGGATGAAGTAAATGTGAGCATTCATGTGCGGAGAGGCGATTTTATAACAAATGTAGGCGCAAATGCATATCATGGTAGTTGTGGTACTGATTATTATAAAAATGCGATTGCATTATTGAAATCAAAAGTAGATGCTCCTCTTAAATTTGTATGTTTTTCTGATGATATGGATTGGGTGAAGGGGAATTTAGAATTGGGGTCGAATGTTGCTTATGTAGATTGGAATTTTGGAAAAAATAGTTTTAAGGACATGTATTTATTGAGTCAATGCAATCATCATATTATTGCAAATAGTAGTTTTAGTTGG
>JBIIOB010000108.1:0-6820 GCA_044337125.1 Bacteroidia bacterium | reverse complement strand
AAGTTTCCAACGTAATCTAATCCTCTGCATTTATAGGCAAAATTTATGATTTTATTAATTAACCATTTGGAGGATGGTACCTCGATATGAATAACTCCTCCTGGTTTTAACCATTGCATAGCCTTTGCAATTGATGTGGAAGGGTCGTATAAATGCTCTAAAACAGCTCCAAAAGTTATAAAGTCAAATTCACCTTCAGGATACTGTGCATCTTCTAAAGTTGAAAGTTTTAGTTTTTGGTTTGAAATATTCATTTTATCGATGGCCATTTTGTAAAATGGTTCGGAAGGTTCAATCCCATAGGCATCAAAACCAGAATTATTCAAAGCAATCATACATTTTCCTAATCCAGCACCAATATCAAGTGCCTTTGCATTTGAATCAAAATTTTTAATAGTTTTTAATGTTTCCAATTCACTTTTAAAATAATTCGGGTCAAGTTTAAAATATTCCTCTTTCCAATAATTTTCGGGTGGTACACCGTAATGATCTTGAATATTTTTAGGAATAGGTTGAGGATTGGAAAATATTAATTCACAGTTTCTGCATTTAACAATAGTAGTCGTAATTCCTGTTTTTTTTTGTGGGAATACACCTTGAGATTTATTTAATCGCTTTCCTAAAACTTTATGGTTAGAGCTATTACTGCTGCACATATTACAGCATTCTATTGGCAAGAAAGTATATTCTAAGTTTTTCAAATCGTTCGCCTTTGTTAGTATTACAACGTAAAGATAACTAACCTACCTCATTTGAATAAATCTTTTTGTAAATACTTTTAGCAATATCAAAATTTCTATACTTAATTGCAATTGCCCTAATTTTTGAGGTTAAAACTTCAGGAGGTGTTTCATTTAATAGTTTATCAATTTCCTGAATTGATTGGATGTATCCAGAAGTATTTAATTCAGACAATACACTTCCTATTCCATTTGATTGAATTATTGCTGAGTCATCTGAAATATTTGGGGTAATAACAACTGGTAAGCCTAATGCCCAATATTCTCCATCTTTTATTGGTGTACAATATCTTTTTGTTGGCACTGATTTAACAGGAGTAATGGCAAAATCTCCTAGCGCAATATAGTTGGGTATTTCCGAATGTTTAACAAATTGATGAATTATCGTTTCAGGGTTTAAATTTGCTGCATCCGACATTTGTTGAATTTCTTCTTTTGAATGACTTGAAAGTATTAATGCTCTGAATTTATTTCCCCAATAAGTTTCTGCTGTTTTAAAAAAATCAAACACTTCTTTATCTAAATAGATTCCACCAAATTTCCCTGCATATACACATACAATTTTATCCTCTAATCCAAGCTCCTTTTCTAACTGTTTGTTATTAATAGTTTCAATTGAAAATTTTTCTAAATCAATACATGCTGGTTTAACAAAAAAGTTCGAGTTAAAATGATTGTATTTTACTTTAGCATAATCAATCATTCCTTCGGTTGTAGCAATTAAATAAGATGCTCTTTGGGTTAGCTTTTTTTCAAAATAAAACAATATTTTAAATGCCAAACTGTTTTTTTTCCAAGTACCATTTTCAACCATTGCCTCTGCATGAGGTTCATAACTATCAATAATTAGTCGTTTTCCAGTAAGAATAGATAGGATATAAGCCATCATTCCTGCTGGTGTACACCAAGCGTGTATAGTGTCAATTTTTTTTTGCCTTATGAGTCGTATTAGTTTGAATATAATTTTTAACCACATGATTATTCCTCCCAAACCAAATTTTTTATAGGGGATACTTATGTGATTAATTTTGTTATTCGTGTTTGCTTGATTGCTATTATTTTTGTCTAATGTGAGTAGAAAAATTTCACTGTCAGTGCTTAGTTGTTCAGCTATGATTGATACATAAGGTAAAGTGTAAGTTTGAATCAGTGCATCCTCGTATGACCAATACGTTAAAACAAGAATATTATGTTTGTTTCTTTCCACCTTATTTTAATAGATTAAAAATTGAAAGAGGGGAGGTAATAAAAGCCTTTGAAATAAAATACATCCCTCTTTTTTTATTATACCCATTCTTCCACCAACTACCAGCAAGCATTAAATACAATTTAGAATAACACTTTCGTTTAAAAGTTGAAGTTAAATGGATATTGTTTTTAAATGTTTTGTCGAACATGTAAATTGAATCAGATTCTAATAATTTTATATTGCTCGACATATTGTGGGTATGAACCCTGTATTGCCATAATACTTTTGAAAGATAGCTAATTCGAAAATTTGCTAATAGAGCTCGTATCCAAATGTCTTGATCTGCATTGTTTGATAAATTTGGGTCAAATCCTCCAATTTGGTCTATCACTGGTTTCTTAAAAATAACTCCTGAAGGTGCAGTAATGTAGTTTCCTTTTAGTAATAAAATATCATTTAAACTTGGATAATCGCTACCTCCATATTCTTTGCCTATTTTAGTTGAATTCTCATCTATTAATTCACATTTTGAGTATACAACATCACAATTGTTGGTATTTAGAAGATTTATTTTTTCTAATAAATTGTCAGTTTTCCAAACATCATCTGCATCTAGAAAAGCAATGAATGAGCCCTTTGCAATTGCAATTCCAGCATTTCTACTATTGGATACCCCTGAATTTGTTTTCGAAATATACTTTATTCTATTTTCAGTTGCTACCAAAGAATTTATAATACTGTCGGTTGTATCTGTTGAGCCATCGTTTACAACGATTAACTCCCAGTTAGTATAGGATTGATTAATTACGGAAGAAATTGTTTCTGAGATATAGCTATCAGAATTATAAGTAGGCAAAACAATTGAAACGAGTTCCATTAAATTAAGTTTAATTTTTTTGCTATTTCTTCATTACACAATAAAAGATTCCAATAATCACTTTTTTCAATAGTATTGATTTGCCTGATGGTATTTTTATTGTCGTCAATATTAAAAATGTAATATCCTAAGTTATTAAGGTATGGTTTTAGGCGCTCTGCAATTTCACTTTCAAGAACTTCAATTATAATTGTTGGTTTGTAGGCTTTTATGTATTTACCCATTCCTTCCAATACCTCTGGTTCATGTGTTTCAACATCAATTTTCATTAAATCAATTGTTGTAATTGAGTTTTCCTCAATAAATGATTCAAGCGTTTTAGTCTTGATTATTAGTTCTTTTGCTTTATTGTTTTTATGAAGACGGTTTTGGTTTACTGTAACTGAATAAGCAAAATCCGTATTTTTCGGTAAGAAAATGCTAGCAGTGCCATTAAAATTAGACAATGCTAGTTCGTGATTAAAAATTTCATAATTATTTAATTCTGTATTTTTTTGCAGTAATTTAAAAACGCCAGGTATTGGTTCAAATGAATGGATAATAGCATTGGGATTTACTGTTCTAGCAATTAATGCATATAGTCCAGTATTCGCACCTATATCTAAAATATTATTGGAGCAACGAGCTAATTCAATCCATAAGGAAATTGATTTTTTTTCCCAACCACCTTCTAATCCATTCCAGAAGATTTCGTTTTCTTCAATACTTCCATGATGATAAATTTTAAACGATTCTTTTGGAGTTATATTTACCTTAAACGTTCCTTGAAAATGCAAGTGTTGATATACCTTCTGCGAAGGCTTTGCCCACTTTTTTAGCAAAGTATAAAACTCCCTTTTTAAAGGAAGGAGATTATAAATATATTTAGCAATCTTTTTCATTATTTAATAACTATGATTCACACCATATTTTAATAACCCCAAATCTAAATTCACAATCTATTATTTTCAAATTGCATTTTTTTAGAATTTCAAACAGTTCTTGTCTGTCAAATTCCCACACATGATCATCATCGGTATAATTTAAATTACTTTCGCAAATGGTACGGTAATGATTAAGATAGGTTTTGTCAAAATCAGGAACCTCTATATAAATATACTTTGTGAACGATTTACATTTGTTAAGAAACTCGGTAGGAGAGTCGATATGCTCTAGAATATGTGATAAAATTATAACATCTACTTGTTCCTTTTTTGTTTCTAAATACTTAAATGCATCACCATGAATGAACTCCAAGTTGCTTTTTGAATATTTTTCGTTTGCAATTTTTATAACATTTTCGTTATAATCTACACCAATTGTTGCTTTACAAAAATTTGCAATTTCATTTGTTATTTCTCCTGAATTGCAGCCTAAATCAAGTATCGTTTGGTTTGTATTTACATGATTTTTAATGAAATTTAAGGAGTATTGTCTAATTGGATGATTTTCATAAGTAAAAACATTAAAAGATTCTTCATGTGCTAACCGGTCAAATATCCATTCTAATTCTAAAAATAATTTGAGCCTTTTTTGGGGTGATACAAAAAACAAAAGTTTGGAAAGTCTATATAATAAACTTAACAAAATGCTTTTTTTCTTTTTTCTTTCAATTTGCATTTTTCTATTTGTTTTTTGTTAAGCACTGTTTATATAATTGGATATAGGAATTGTACATTTTGTCGAAGTTGAACATTTCTGATGCTGTTTGTTTTCCTTTTAATCCTATCTCTTTTTTGTCTGTATTCAACAAATAGTCAATCCCATCTATAAAACCACTTGCATCATCATAATTAACTAAATAGCCATTCTCTTTATGTTGAATTGCATCCATGGCTGCACCTGTTTTTGTAGATAGCACTGGAGCGGCATTTAACATTGCTTCTGCAATCACAAAACCAAATGGTTCATATTTTGCGCCATGAATGTAAATATCCATGATAGCAAATAAGGATGGAATTTTTTCACGTGCAATCCAACCTGTTAGAATTACATTGTTTTCTAGTTTATTGTCCTTAATTATTTTTAGAAGTTCAGCTTTGAGTTCGCCCTCACCTGTGAATAAGAAAACAAGGTTTGGATACTTTTGGATACAATTTTTTAATACTTCAAGTAAAAGTTTATGACCTTTCCAATCTATTAGCCTGGCAACTGTACCTACAACAATTTTATTTTTTAATTGGTAGGTTGTAATTAGTTCCTTTTTATATTCTTCTGTTGCATGAGATAGTTTATCCAAAGGAATTCCATGATGAATCATTGAAATTTTTGATGCATCTGCTTTTTCATTTTCAATAATAAAACTCCTACATTCTTCAGAAACTGCAATTAAATTCGTTGCAAATCTATTAATTAGTCTGTCGAATTTTACTGCTTTTGGAGCATAGAACCAATGGAATGTTGTATCCTGCTTTGTAACGATTCGATGTTTAATTCCGGCTATTTTAGCTGCTATAACAGTGGGTAATGTATCATCAAATAAATGGGAATGAACTATATCTGGTTGGATAGATTTGAATAATTGAACTAGTCTTGGAATAGCTTTTAGAATTGAGCTTTTTCTGTTGTTGTTTGAAAAGGGAATCCAATAACAATTACAATTGAATGCTTTCATTTGCTCAATCATTATAGGTGGACTATCGTGTAATAAAATAAATGAAAACTTGAATTCAGTTGAGTTCATAGCCTTTTCCGCAAACCACAAAAAGTAAGGGACAGAGCTGTTGTTAGCCATTAAAAAAACAATATGATGTTTATCTTTTTTCATCGATTATTGTTTCAATTTTTTTGATGATGGTGCCAAATGAAAATCGTTTCGCATATTCAATCCGATTTTCAACTGCACCAATTTTGTCCCTATTTTGGATAAAGTTTTGTAAGTGTTCAACCATCTTTTCTTTATCATTATCCATACAAAGCAAATTAGCTATGCTTTCATACCTGGTCATTTTTGTAGTAAAAATCGGTTTCCCTTGAGCAAAGTATTGCAACATTTTATGGCTTGATATATTATTGCCGGGATGGTTTATATCTTTAAATACAAAGCAGAAATCGGCATTTTGAATGGAATATTTCAATTTTTTGAAAGGTTGTTCTCCTCTGTATACAACATTTTTATACTTATTTTCAAATATGCCGTATGTATTTATGTTATCAATAAATAATTTCCCAACAAATTCAAATGTTATATTCGGAAACTGTTCAATTAAGTACTTTTGATATTTAAAATCAATTCTAAAGTCAATATTTCCTACATAAATCCCAATCAATGGACTGTTTCGTTCCTTTTTAATTGGAAGAAACTCATCTTCAGGAATTGCATGTGGTATTGTGTGAACAGATTTGTTTAGATTAAAGTAGCCCTCCGCTATTTCATCAGCCACACAAAGGACTATGTCTGCATTCTTGGCAATAATATATTCAGCTTTTGTTCTGAACAGATATTTATCAACCATATGCAAAATGGTTAAGCTAGGCGAAAGTATTTTGGGATTACTTAAACGAATAGGATCGAAGGTCCAAAAAATAATATCATTTATTTTATTCTTTTTTAAATACTTGTTTGTTTTTTTTAGAATATACCATTCGTTAATTAGGCGAGTGAACTCAAAACGAACAGGGAGTATGTTTTTATAATCAAGAACAGATAGGTTCTCTTTAATATTTTTAACCCTTACATTTTTCGTAAAGATATTCCATGGCTTAAATTGAGTTCCTGGATTAATAAATAATACATTGTTTTTGGTCGACAACTCCCAAGCATAGTTGTGTTTAGAATACCATGTTTCCCCCCAAGGTTCATTCGATACAATTAAAATATTCTTTCCTTTTAACATGCTCCTCTAATATTGTTAAGATCTATAATAATGATATTTTCTAAACTCATCAGTTAATATAGAATAGTACTTCTGCCCAATTATTATTTTATCAAATTTATTTGCTGATGTTTTAGCAATTTCCGTTCTATTCAATTTTTTTGACTTATTAATAGTTTCTAGCATCGCCTCTTTCCAACCAAATAAAGAATCATCGCTA
>JBIIOB010000107.1:0-6872 GCA_044337125.1 Bacteroidia bacterium | reverse complement strand
GTGGAGCAATTGGATCTGCTGCAGAGGTGATTGGTGATTCCATGCAAGCAGTAGTTGAATTGGATACTACCATTGTTGCTAATTGGAATGAAGGGTATATTGCCTCTCCCATTATAGGTCCTGCTAGTGCATGGGGATCATTGCATTGGCGTCAACATACATCTGATGGAGCAATAACAAATGATAGCATTGTTGTTCGATTGATTGGTATTAAACCCGATGGAACAGAAACGGTAATTGTTAATTTTCCAAAAGATAGTATTGATGTTTTAAATCTGAGTGGTTACGTTGATGCTGCCGTTTATCCAAATGTTAGAATGGTAGCATTTATGAAAGACGATAGTTTGCATACTCCTCCTCAATTGGATCGTTGGCAAGTGATTTATACTCCTGTGCCAGAAGCTACCATAAATCCTGTTGTTGGCTATTCAATAAATGATACCTTACTGCAAGAAGGTGATTATGTTAAAATTCAATTACCTATACAAAATATAAGTGATGTTAGTTTTACTGATAGTCTTTTGGTTACTTATTGGATAGAAGATGCTAACAAGATAATTCACCCACTTCTTGATAAACTTAAGAAGAATAATTTTGCACCGAACGAAGTAATTATTGATACAATATCCATTGCTACTGAAAATTTTCAAGGTAGCAATGCTTTATGGGTCGAAGTAAATCCTATTAATAAAACCAAATCACAATTGGAGCAATATCATTTTAATAATATTGTTCGGATACCTTTTACTACAAATGTGGATCGAGTTAATCCATTGCTGGACGTTACATTCGATGGAATGCATATTTTAAATAATGATATTGTTTCTGCAAAACCAACCATTGTTGTGCAGCTGAAAGACGAAAATCAGTTTTTAGCATTAAATGATACTGCCGATTTCAAAGTCTTTATTCAAAAGCCAGGTTCACCAATTGCAACACGTGTATATTTTGATGCGATAATGTCTTTCACGCCAGCTGTGCTGCCTAATAATAGTTGTAAAATAAATTATACACCTTCCTTAATGCAGGATGGAACTTATCAATTAATTATACAAGCAAAAGATAAGTCTGATAACCAATCGGGAGCAATTGATTATAAAATTAATTTTGAAGTAATCACTAAATCCTCAATTACGGAGGTTATGAATTACCCAAATCCATTTTCTACATCTACCCGATTTGTTTTCACATTAACTGGTTCTGAAATTCCATCGAATTTTAAAATTCAAATTATGACAATTTCAGGTAAAGTGGTTCGTGAAATATTCCAAGATGAGTTAGGACCAATTCATGTTGGTAGAAATATAACGCAATTTGCTTGGGATGGAAAAGATGAGTTTGGTGATCAATTGGCGAATGGAGTTTATTTATACCGCGTTATTACCAAAATTAATGGTACTGATATTGAAAAGCGAGAAACAGAAGCTGATCAATATTTCAAAAAGGGTTGGGGTAAAATGTATCTGATGCGCTAATGAAAAAAATTGTATTCTTTTTTTCTCTTTTACTTACATTCAACGTCTTTTCCCAATCTAAATTTTCTTCGCTTTCCAGACCCGAAAAATGGTGGGTGCTTACTCATCCTTTTGTTGCAAAAAAGGCAATGTTGGCTTCTAAACAAGTATTAATGGTTACCGATTCAATTAGTAAGTTGGGAAAAATAGGCAATGATAACAATGGCGGGAAATTAGATGCCTTTAAGCATTCTTATTGGATGGTATATTTAAGTTTTAAAATTGGAACAAGAAAAGCATTGAAGCTTGGTAAGGCCCACGAAAAAGGAAATTTTCTTCAATGGAAGAAAAAATTGTTAGAAGATTCTATACTACCGGATTCGGTAAGTTCTGAAATGGATAGTAATAATAATGAAGCAGGAATTCGTATTTATAAAAGCTGTAAACATGTTCATTTTAAAGCGGAGCTAATTGATGCCACATTGCAAGAACTCAATGAAGGAAAATTATACATAATTAAAAAAGATGAGAATAAAAATTATTTGACTTGCGATGATCAAATAATTCAGTTGCACCAGTGGAAAGCGAAATGGAATATTCCTAAATGTTTAATTGCTTCTAATCAGTAATTTCTTAGTCCTCCATGTCAAGTCGGAACTTGTGAAGAAAACGATGAATGACTGGACTAAATATCACAGCAACAGATGTTAAAAAAGCAACACCACTATAGATTGAATAAAAGGATGCAAATACTTTTGCAGCATCAGTAGGAGCTGGATCAACTGGTCCCATTCCTGTTAATATTAGGCTAGCATTATATAAACTATCTACCCAGGTAAGTACAAAAAAGTGATGATAACCAATTATACCAATAGAAAGGGAAAACACCAAAAAGCTTAAGGAAAGAGCAATGTTCTTTGTTAGTTTTCTAAAAAATGTATTTCTGTGTGGTAATCTTTTCATTATAACGTTTGTTAAATTTAATCGACTTTTACTCCTTTTTTATAGTTCTGCTCCATCATTATTTTTCCTTTATCATCATAATAAGTCCATTTACCGTTAGGTTTACTTTCAATGATACCATTCTTTCCTTTAATTAGCGTGTAAGAAGTAGTGCTTTTTAAAGCACCGTTTTCATGCCATGCCTTGCAATCACCATCTAATTTGCCTTCTTTAAAATTTTGTTCCATCGATTTTACACCAAAGTAATAATAGTAAGTCCAAAGACCATCAGGTTTTTCTTCTTTATAATTCCCTTCTCTTTCTTTCATTGCTTTTGTAGTCCAAAAAATCCAATGTCCATCTTTTTTCCCATCTTTAAATGATCCTTCTTCTTTTATTTTACCATTATCAAAATAGAATTTCCAAGCACCCTCTTTTAAACCGTTTTTATAGAATCCTTCGTAGTTAGGGTTTTTATTAGGAAGCCAACCCTTCCAACTTCCATTCATTTGCCCTAATTTGAAGTTACCTTCGTCCTTCATAATTCCGTTATCAAACCATGATAACCATGTTCCATCCTCCTTACCAGCAATGTAATTTCCTTCTTGCAGTTTTTGTCCATTCTCAAACCAAACTGTCCATATGCCTTCCTTTTTTCCTTCCTTATAATTTCCTTGTTTCCATTTTGATCCATCACGATACCAATAGGTCCAAGTACTGTCTTGTAAATCTTTTTTATAAAAGCCTTCCGATTCTTTTTTGCCATTTATAAACCAATACATCCATTTTTCGGAACGTTCATTGTTGGTCAAAGTTCCTTCCATTTCAAGCTTCCCTTCAGCAGAATACCATTTCCAGTATCCATTTTTTTTATCGTCTGCAAATGGGCCTTCACTTTTAACTACTCCATTTTTAAACCAATTAATACATGGTCCATTTTTTTTGCCTTTTTCGTAAACTACTGAAAAATCTTTTTCTCCCGTTTGTAAATAGAAAATCCATTCTCCATCCATTCGTCCATCTTTGTAATTTCCTTCCCCTTTTTTTGTTCCATTGTCATAAACAGTAGTGAATTTTCCATTTCCGTTTTTTATTTTTTGCACACCATTATCTAGCCATAAATTCATTAAAAGTATTTCATTGTTTTCGAACAGTAATTCTTGTTTAGGCTGCCCATTTTTAAACCATTCTTTCCATAGCCCGGTTTGTTCCCCTGCTTTGTACTGACCTTCCTTTTGCTTGGTTCCATTGCTATACCAACCTGAATAAGCTCCTTCCGCTAAATTGTTTTTGAACAATCCTTCACTTTCTTTTTGTCCATTTTCATGGTAGTAAATCCATGTTCCTTCTTTCTTTCCATTATGATAAATTTCAGTACTTTTTATTTTACCACTTTCGAACCAACCTGTCCAGGTACTGTCAGGCTTATCAAATTTGAAAAAAGTTTCTTGCGCTTTATTTCCATTTGAGTACCAATATTTCCAAGCTCCATCTTTTTTACCTTTTATATAGTTTTCCTCAGCTTTTGCTTTTTTGTTGGTATAATAGATGGTGAATTTACCGTCTTCTTTCCCTTCAAAAAAATTACCTTCTTTGGCAACATTTCCATTTTCGAACCATAATGTGAATTTTCCGTGTTGCATCCCATCTTTCATTTGCTGTTCGCTTTTTTTCTTTGTTTGAAGATTGTCCCAATATTCAGTGACTACTTGTGCATTTGCGAAATTTAGAACAAAGGCGAATACTAAAATTGAAAATATTTTTTTCATTAGCTGATGTTGTTAATTAGGATATAACGTTAAAAATAGAAAATGTTACATTTTAGAATTAAAAAAGAGCCGAAGTGTTTAATCCTTCAGCTCTTTGATTCACTTATTGTTCAAGCATTAATTAGTTTCAAGTACTTTAAATAATTCATCCAACTTAGGAGTTAAGATAATTTCCGTTCTACGATTTTTCTTTCTAGCATCTGCATTCTTAGAAGGATCGATAGGAAAATATTCTGCACGACCAGCAGCAGTTAATCTACGAGGATCTGTACTGCTATTTTTTGTTATAATTTTAACAATTGAAGTTGCACGCATAACACTTAAATCCCAATTGTCTTTTATTTCGCCTTTCCCAGCCATTGGTACATCATCCGTATGTCCTTCAATTACAACATTGATATCCGCATTTTGCTCGAGTACTTTTGCAACCTTTTTTAATGCCTCAACACCTTTAGATTCTACGGTTATGCTTCCTGATGCAAATAATAAGCTTTCATCCATGGAAACGTATACTTTACCATTTTTTTGTGTGATGGTCAATCCTTTTCCTTCAAAACCTAACAACGCATCCGATAATTTTTTCTTTAAATCATTAACAGCTGCATCCTTGTTTTTAAGAACATTTTCGAGTTCAGCCACACGTGCTTCACGTTTTTTCAATTCAGCATTCAATTCATCTAAATTTTTCTTTTTAGCTTCTAATTCTGCTGCTAATGCTTTTAGCTCATCCTGTTTTTTTAGTAATTGCTCTTGTGTTAGTTGTAATTCACCCGAAAGCTTTTTTGTATCTGCTATGTTTCCTTCTAACAAACGGTTGTATTTGTCTAACAATTGTTCGTTAATAGCGTTTAGTTTATCGTACTTTTTCACTAATGTTCGGTAGCTATTGCCAATTACAGCAGTATCTTTTTCTAAACCAGCAATCATTTTTTGATTATCAGTTAGTTGTTTATTCGCCTCAACAAGTTTTGTTTCGCAATCTTGACTTTTTGTTTTTAATTCAGCAAGCTCTTTCTCGCAACTTTCACGTTTAGCCTGTTCTTCTTCCAATTTACGTTGTGGCACACACGAAAAAAATGCTCCTGTTAAAGCAATAACAACAAAATAATTCATTGACTTTTTCATTTTCTTTCCTTTTATAGTTCTTACTACAATATTAGTTATAAATAGAGGGAAAATACGGTGGACCTCACACAGGTTTTAAACAATACAAAAGCCCTATAAATTGGGCTTTTGTTAATAACGTTGGGTGTTTTATGAATATAAAAAAGATGGCATGTTCAATTAGGAAGAAATTTCACCCCTTAAATTACTTTTTAATAATTTTTCTGCTTCTCTTTTCGTTTTTGAATTTCCTAAAACAAACATTAGTTTTGCAACAGCGGCTTCCGTTGTAGTGTCAGAGCCTCCAATAACGCCAATTTTATTAAAAGCTGCACTGGTTGCGTATTTTCCTTGTTCTACAGCACCAGCATTGCATTGAGTAACATTGTAAATAATTTTCCCTTTATCGATTGCTTTTTTTAATGCATCCACAAACCATTTTTGGGTGCTTGCATTACCGGATCCAAATGTTTCTAAAATGATAGCATCCGTGTTTTTTGCATTTAAAATTGCATCAACTACTTGTGGTGTAATGCCTGGAAATATTTTTAGAATAGCGATGTTTGGATTTAAAGAAGAGTGAATTTTTAATTTTTTAGTGTTCGGTTTCGATAGGGCAGCATAATTGTATTTAATGTGTACACCTGCCTCGGCTAGTACTGGATAGTTTGCCGATTGAAAAGCTTGAAAATGTTCTGCATTGTATTTGTGCGTTCTGTTTCCTCGATACAACTGATATTCAAAATAAATACAAACCTCTGTTACAATTGGTTTGCCATTTTCTTTTGCTGCAGCAATTTCAATAGCAGTAATTAAATTTTCTTTTCCATCTGTACGTATTGTTCCTATTGGTAATTGAGAACCAGTTAGAATAACAGGTTTACTTAAATTTTCGAGCATAAAGCTTAATGCTGATGCGGTGAAAGACATGGTATCGCTGCCATGAAGAATAACAAATCCATCTACTTTCGAATAGTTTTTTTCAATCAATTTTGCAATATCAATCCACACTTGAGGTTGCATGTCGCTCGAATCAATTGGTTTGTCAAATGAAACAGCCGAAAGCTCCACATCAAATTTATTCAACTCAGGAATTTGTTCTGTTAAATGTTTGAAGTCAAAAGGTTTTAGTTGACCTGTTTTGGCATCTTGCATCATTCCGATGGTGCCACCTGTATAGATTAATAAAACTTTTGATTGCATAAATTGATAGTTTAAATTCCAAAAATGTCTATTGAGTTTTGTGTGGTGATTGCTGCAACTTCCTCGATGGATATATTTTTTATTTCAGCAATTCGTTGTGCAATTAGTAATAAATAGTCGGGGTCATTTCTTTTTCCACGATGAGGAGTTGGTGCTAAATAAGGTGCATCCGTTTCTAGAACCAAGTGTTTTAAGTCAATGGCTTCTACTACTTTATCTAATCCCGAATTTTTGAATGTAACAACACCGCCAATACCAAGTTTGAAATTTCCAGCAGCAATTACTTGTTGTGCTTGTTCCACATTTCCGCTAAAGCAATGGAATATAGCTTTAATATTGTCGTCTTTAAATTCAGCAACTATTTCCATTACTTCGTTAAATGAATTCCGAGAATGGATGA
>JBIIOB010000106.1:0-6886 GCA_044337125.1 Bacteroidia bacterium | reverse complement strand
CAACGCAGGCAGGTAATATATACACTCCATGTCCTTCTGGAAGCTCTGAACAGTTGGAATTTGATAATGATTCCGAATCTAATAATAATGATTTTAAATACAGTGATCAACCAGGAAAACTAACATGTATCAATTCTAGTTTATTGAGCACAATTGATGAGTGCAATGGATTTTCTACCAACAATCCTTGTACATCTTCCAACTGCGCAGCAATCCCATGTGCTTTAGCTGCTTACTCTTCCAGTTTATCTTCATTTAATCAGGTAGTAAATGTTTATAGACAATTATTGGATGGAGGAAATACGTTAAGTTTATTAAATAACATTAACAACAATATGTCTCCTGGTCAATTGAAAAATTTACTAATGAGCAAATCGCCTTATTTAAGCGATACAGTTTTGATAGCCATGCTAAAGAAGCCTAATCCACTCCCTCCAGGACATATTCAGCAAGTGATTGTTGCAAATTCTCCCGTTACTACTAAAGTATTGAATATATTAAATACTACAAGTTTGCCTTCTGGTATTAAAAATAATATTATAGCAGCTCAAATAGGAATATCAGCACGTAAGGAAAAAGAAAGTGAAATTGATTATTATGCATTTGAAAAGAATTTGAAAGAATTAAATTTAACCCAATTGTATTTGGAAGTAGATAATTTGGATAGTTTAAAAAAAATTGCACAAAAAGACACATCTTTACTAGGTTTATTTAAACTTATGGAAGTGCTTCTAGCGCAAGGAGATTTGTCTGGTGCACAAACTTGTCGTTCCACAATCATTAGTAAAGAGGCACCACACATCAGCGATCGTTGTAAGTTTTTAAGCATGCAATTAAATCTTGCTTTACAAGGGAAAACGTGGTTTGATATTGATAGTTCTCAAACCGCAACACTAATGCAAATGTATTTGAATAATCCCGAAACTGCCATTTATGCTCGTAATGTGTTAGCAATGGTTAAAGGTTTGAGATATGAAAAATATCCTTTTGATCTTCTAGGAACACGCAGAGGTATAGTAAACGATGAAAATGTAGTAGTGGTAAAAGATGCAAATATTAAATTAAATGTTTATCCCAATCCCTCTAATGATTTTTCTACTGTTGAAATAAAAATTGATGAAAATGCTGCTAATGCTGAATTTGTAATATACAATTTGCTTGGAAGTAAAATTTATAGTCAACAAGTTAAAAGCAATGATGTATTAACTATAAATGTTAAGGAAATGAATAACGGAGTTTATTTGTATGCATTAATAAGAAACAATGAGATTTTGGAGAAACAAAAAGTGATTATTTTAAAATAAATCTTATAATGAAAACCAATTTTTTATTATTATTTATAATGTTAACAGCAAGACTGTTTTCACAAAATTATTTTAATAGACTATATAATTACGATAGTTATGGAAATTTTGCGAATACTGGATACGAATATAATAATGGAGATTACTTAATTGCAGGACAAAAAACATCTGTAGGTGGTATTGGTTCCTTATATTTTATTCGGATTAATTCACTTGGTGATACGATATATTCCAAAAGATATCCAAAATTGAATCATTATCGTTATTGTGGTGCATCTGGTTCGTTAATTAAATCGTTAGATAATAATTTAATTTTATCAGGAGCAGATTTAGATAGTTCTTTCAGTTATAATGCACTACTTGTCAAACTTACCGAAGCAGGAGACACTTTATGGACAAAAACATACGGAGGAGCCAATTTCGATAATGCGAATATTGTTCATCAAACAGCAGATAGTGGATTTGTATTGATGGGTGTAACGCAAAGTTTTAGCGTTGGTACGGCATCCGATTTTTATATGATAAGGACAGATAAAAACGGAAATTTTCTTTGGCAAAAAACCTATGGAACAAGCGCTACAGAAGATTGTGTTTCTGGTCAAATAACTTTGGATGGAGGTTTTATTTTATCGGGTCACAGGAATGATCAGTTGCACATTGTAAAAACGGATAGTGCTGGTAATTTTCAATGGGAAAAAGTATACCCGGGAACAGCAGGTCAAGGTTTTATTAAGCAATTAGCAGATAGTTCCTATATATTAGTTGGAGCAAAGTATATTACTGCATCAGTATATAAAGCCTATATGGCAAAGCTTACAAAAACAGGAAACATCATTTGGCAAAATACGTATGGTGGTGTTGGGAATCAGCAGTTCTATGCGATTCCAATTGTTTTAAATGATGGTAGCATTGTTTGTTCCGGGGCAAGCATAAATTCAAGCGTATGGGGTATGTTAGTAAAAGTAGATAGCCTTGGAAATCAGCAATGGCTTCGTACGTATTATGCAAATTCAAGTGGTAATAATTATGTATATGATGTGAAACATACCAGCGATAATGGGTTTATTATGGTAGGTTCAGGCAACGTATCTGGACAGGACGCATGGGTAGTAAAAGTGGATGAGTTTGGTTGCGAAGTAAGCAACTGTAATGTGGGGGTTGAAGAGTATAAAGGCGAAAGTTCAATTATTAGTGTTTACCCAAATCCATCAAATAGCGTCATTACAATAATTACAAATGAACCAACTCAAATCAAGATTATAAATATGTTGGGGGAAGTTGTACTAGAAAAACAGGTACAAAATCAGGAAATAATTGATATAAAAAATTTAAGTAGTGGCATTTACTTTATCCAAACAAAAGAAGGTTATAGTATTAAGCTTATAAAGAATTAGAATGTTTTTATACGTTTGTAAAATAATCAAATAATGTAATTGATTATTTTAATGTGTTTTCTTTTCTTCAACTACTTTTCCTTTGTGAATCAAATCCCCTTCGAGCATTCGTTTTTCTAAATCAGGACGTGTAATTTTTCCTGTTAAATATTTTTCCATCATCAAGCGTGCAATAGGTCCAGCCCAGGTAGAACCAAATCCTGCATTCTCAATTAATATACCTACTGCAATGCGTGGCTTTTCGATGGGAGCAAAGCATACAAATACCGAGTGATCTTTTCCATGTGGATTTTGTGCTGTTCCTGTTTTTGCACAATACGGAATCCCTTCAATTTTTAATCCTGCTGCAGTTCCACCTTCTACCGCTTTTGCCATACCTCGTATTACATCGTTGTAAATAGCAGTGTCTGTAATTTTGGTATAGTGTTTTACTTTAAAACGATCCAATAAGGTATCATTGGCATTTCCACCAATTGCTTTTACTATGTGTGGTGTATAATAGTATCCTTTGTTTGCAATAATGGAAACCAAGTTCGCATTTTGTAAAGGTGTAATTCCCATTTCTGCTTGTCCAATTCCTAATGAAATTACAGTACTTGCTTTCCATGAACCTTTTCCAAATACTTTATCGTAGTATTTTATGCTTGGGACATTTCCTCTGAGCTCATTTGCTAAATCGGATCCTGTTTTTACACCCAAACAAAAACTCATAGCAATGTCTCTCCAATTCTGATAGGCTTTATATGTGTTATGGTATTTTTTATCATCAATAACACTTTTAAAAACATACGAGAAATAAGAGTTACACGATGTTCCAATAGCACCATGTAAATCCATTGGCGATGCATGCGGATGGCACTTTGGTCGCCCACCCAATGGAGGGTAACCTCGTGCGCACGGATAGCGAGTACTAGCAGATAATACGCCTTCATTTAATCCAATTAAAGCCATTACCAATTTAAATGTTGAACCAGGAGGATATGATGCCATCGTAGAACGGTTGAACAATGGATTCCCAACAGTATCTTTTAAAAGTGTTGCAAAGTTTTTATTGCGTGCTCTACCCACCAATAAGTTTGGATCATAAGTAGGACTAGTTATGATGGCTAAAATTTCACCTGTTTGTGGATCGATAGCTACCAAACTGCCAATTTTATTTTGCATTAATTTTTCGCCATACTCTTGCAAATCGGCATCAATGGTAGTTGTTAAGGGTTTTCCTGAAATGGCCATTGTGTCGTAAATACCATTCATGTAACTACCTTTTTCGCGGTTATGCACATCCACCATCATGATGCGCATTCCTTTTTTTCCACGCAATACTTTTTCGTATGTTTTTTCAATGCCACTAATTCCTAAATAATCACCATCGCGGTAATACGGATTTTTTTCGGTAATGTTTTTATCGGCTTCACCTATATAACCCAGCATGTGTGCTGCAATTTTTTTCGGATATTTTCGGAGTGTACGCGACTGCACCCAAAAGCCTTTAAATCGATACAAGCGTTCTTGCAATGATGCATATTCACGAGGGGATAATTGTTTTTCGAAAATGGATTCTCTACGAGGTGAGTTAGGCGCTTGAACTGCCTTTTTCATTTTTTTCAAAAATTGCTCTTTTGTAATGCCAAGTAATTCGCAAAAATCATTCGTGTCTAAATCTTTTACATCTTTTGGCAATACCATTAAATCGTAGGCCGCCTCATTGTAAACCAAAAGCTTTCCATTTCTATCATAGATATAACCACGAATAGGATACTCTGTTTTGTAGCGGAATGCTTGATTTCGAGCATCGAGCTTATATGTATCATCAATTACTTGAATGTAAAATAAACGGGAGATGTAAATCAATCCAATTAGAATGAAGATACCAATGATGAAAAATTTTCTATCGCCTAATTGGTTCATTCTTTTTCAGATTTACGATTGAAAAGGTATTGCGATATGATGACTAATACAATTGTAAAGATGGAACTAACAATCACTCTAAAGAAGGTAGAAAAGAATTCAGAGAAGCGGAACATTTCAATGTAAAACAAAACAAGGTGATGTAATACCACCAAAATACTTGCATAGGATAAAAACCATGGGATACCTAAATACTGAACAGTAGGTTGTGTTCCAAATTCATAACCATCGCGAGGAGAAAATAATTTTAAAACGCCTGGTCGTATGTATGCCATGAACACAGTTGCTGCTGCATGCATTCCGGCAGTATCATAAAACATATCAATGCTTATTCCTAAAATAAATGCGCTTACAAGTAATAACCATTTTGGTGTTTCAAATGGAAGAACAATGATAAATAAAACATAAATGAAAGGATTGATGAACCGTCCCAGCTCTATGTTTTTTATGATCAGCGCTTGTACAAGTACCAATAAAATAAAACGGATAATATTTCTGATGATCTCGTTTATCATTTTATTCTTTTGTTTCTTTTTCTGTTTTTAATTCCAATACCTCTTGTTCTTCTTTATACATGTTTGTTACAACATATACATGCGTCAGTTTTTTAAAATCGGTAGTGAGTTTTACTTTAACGGTATAAAAATATTTTCCCGATTCACGTTCAAAACTTTCCACGGTTCCAATTAAAATATTTTCTGGAAATGTAAGCGAGTAGGGACTTGTAGAAATAGTGTCGCCTTTTACCAATTTAACATGTGTAGGAATATCATTTAAAGTAGCATAGTCATAACTCTCACCATTCCATACAAGCGGACCGTAAGAACCATCTTTTTTAATTTTTGCACTGATAGTGGTTTTGCTGTGTAATAGCGACATGATGGTGCAGAAATTATCGGATACTTCTTGTACTTGACCAACTACGCCATTACTACAAATCACCGCCATGTTTTTGCGAACACCTTGGTTCAATCCTTTGTCGAGCGTAAGATAATTGTTTCTGCGGCTGGTAGAATTGTTTACCACTTTAGCAGCAGTGTAAATAAATTTTTGATGAATGCTAGGTTTGTTAACGTGAATGGTATCCGTTGTTACAATAAATTTTGAAGCTACTAATTGTGAACGAAGTTCAGCATTTTCTTTTGCAAGGTTTTCGTTTACAGATTTCAAATAAAAATACTCTTCAATTGCTGCAGAGGTTTGTAATACTGTTGTAGAAACTGAACTGGAAGAGTTAACGAAACTTGCTTTTTGATAAAAATTATTTTGAACAACCAATGAAATGCAAATCGTTTCAATAATTAGAAACAAGAAAAAGAAATTGTGTTTCCAAATAAAGATTACGAGGTTACGCATTTAAAATAATTGTTGAGTTCTAGAATTATTGAATTGTTGACTTGTAAAATTGTTGAGTTTTTATTTAATGCTTATTTGATTTTTTTCTCGCAATGTTTTTCTTGATTTTGCTACAATTGATAAAATTTCTTTTGCTTCGTTTGAATACTTTTTAGATTCTTCCATTTTAATGATTTTAGATTCGGTTAGCAATTCAATCCAAAACAGCACTTCATCCGCTTCTTCTACTACTATACTTAGTTTTGAGAAGAATTCGGCATCTGAACGTGCCCTGCAAACTGCTCTGTAATTTGCTGCTACCGAAAAAGAAGAACGTAATAATTGTTTTTTTATAATAAATGCTTCGTCCGATTTTGGAAATGTTTGAGTAAATTGAATGATGTCTATGGCAAACTGTTTTGTTCTTTGTTTTAGTTTTTCAGCAAATTCAGACATACATCTTGTTTTTCTATTTGTATAACTAATACTTACTTTTTCTTTAACTCACAACTTCTCAATTCAACAATTCTCAAATTCTCCAACTCTCCATTTTCTATTTCATTAAGAAAGGGAACTTGTCTACATTTTTAAGTGCAATTCCAGTACCGCGAGCAACCGCACGAAGTGGATCTTCGGCAATGTGTACAGGTAATTTGGTTTTTAAGGAAATACGTTTATCCAATCCACGTAACATAGAACCACCTCCAGCTAAGTAAATACCAGTACGGTAGATATCTGCAGAAAGTTCAGGAGGAGTCATTTCCAATGCATTTAAAATCGCTTCTTCAACTTTTGAAATCGACTTGTCTAATGCATGTGCAATTTCTACATAAGAAACATAAATTTCTTTTGGAATACCAGTCATCAAATCGCGACCGGGTACTGCGTAATCTGGTGGAGGATTATCAATTTCTGTCATGGCAGCACCCACTTCAATTTTTACAC
>JBIIOB010000105.1:0-6933 GCA_044337125.1 Bacteroidia bacterium | reverse complement strand
CCTCAGAAGTACCTGATAATGGAATGAATATTTTTGTCATTTCAGTTTTAGACAACAGGTTGACTTTGTCTGATTTATCACTTGAAGTAATTTTTTCTGTTTTAACATTTGCATCAATCAATATATTATCTGTAAAACCAAATATATTAACAGTACCAGTCGCATAAGCCCTACCATAAAAAAGATTATTATCCATTTCGGTAGTATTCAAACACATAAACTTATAAGGTTGAATATCAAAATCGAGCTGAAAATTTTTAAAGTTATTATGATACACTTTTCCAGTAACCAAAGCTCTATTGTTATTCATGTCAAACAAAGTGGCATTCTCAATCCCAAATGAACCATCCTCAATGGTAATTTCATCAACAAAGCGATAGCTAGTTTTTAAATAACCAACTGTTATTTTTTTGGCATTAACATTTAATTTCCCAGCCAAAATCGGCTTATCTATAGCCCCTTTCACTGAAATATTTCCCGAAAAAACACCAACAAAATCATCGCAGTAATCTTTTACAAATGGCTCTAATAGTTGCATTTGAATCGACTGAAGATTTAACTCCATATCAATATTATCCTCTTTTTTCTTTGGATAATAATAACCAGAAAATAAAATATTAGGAATTTCGGCTAGTGTAAATTGTCCGTGTAAATATAGGGCTTCCTTATTTTTATCCCATAAACTTTCCACCCCACCATTTCCCAATAAATTGTCGTTAATTGAAAGATTAAGAAACTCATTATCACTCAAGAAAATTAAATCGTTGTATGCATCAGACATGGTGGAAATCCCATTTATTCTTCCTTTTAAATTAACACCATAGGAGCCCAATACTACATTTAAATTAGCAAGATTAAATTGATTAAAACGCAATTTCAATTGATCATCTTTGTTTTTGGAAACAGTTCCATCCATCAAAACATACTGCTCATTGTGTTCGAACATTAGCTCATTTACTTTTATTGTGGTTGAGTCAATTCGGATTTCGTTCGCTTTATTAATTACCCATAAGGAGTCGGAAATGGTAAGCTGGGATGGTAAAATTTTAAATAATAGGGATTTGTTTTTATTAAAATATAAAAATGCCTCGATATTTCCTTTATAGATTTCCTTAGACTTGTTATCCCATTCTACACTTAAGTCAACACTATCTTCGTGTGTTTCGGTGCATAGCATAAAATTCCCAAGAAATAAACTATCTGTCAACTGCAATTTATCACATGTAGAATTCAATTGAAGATTATTATTAGAATTTATCGCAACAATATTCCAAGTTTTAAAATCTATACCATTATATGAAATTTTGGAAGAAGCACCTGTTAATTCAAAATCATTTGAAATTGAATTGTATTTACCTCTAATTGATGTTTTTGGAGCTATCGCCAAATCGGGTGCAAACAAGCGTAATACTGCGTCATTCTTCTTAAATAAAACGGTATACTCAAAATTTTGCTGAGAAACATTTTTATAGTTTTTATTAAAATAGGAAGGAAGGTAATTACTCATTAATTTTTCAATGGAAACGGGTAACTCTAAAATTTTAAAATCACCATACAATTTTACATCTGCAAAATCTGAATTTAGCTTTAGAACTTTTTTGCTTCCAAATAATTCAGATGTTAAATTAAATACACTCAATTTGTAGGTCTTATCCCCTTGGGTATAAACTGTATTATCGAAATTGATTTGACCAATCAAATTATCAATTGTGTTCCCCGTAACATTGATAAACATCTGGGTAGACAAATTGGTTTTTTCAGTGCTTTTAATAAAATGTAATGCTGCCAAATCAGCTTGATTAAGTGTAGCAATAAAATCAAGTTTTGGTAGGGCTTTCGTAAAATCAACATTACCAATAAAATCAAAATCAATGTTATCATCCTTAACGGTAAGCTTTCCATTGAAGATTTGGTTGGCTACATCTCCTTCAATTTTAATGTTTTTATAACCATAATTATTAAACTCAACGCTATTTATCGTTCCTGTTAGTTTTGTTTTTAAATCAGCAATCGTAATTCCTTCTCCATCAATATCAACATCTATCGTTGCTCTTCCTAATGCTGGAGCTGATAAAAACTTTCCAAAATCAAAGGACTTCGATTCCAATTTTCCTTTATAAAACTCCTTATCTTTTGTATAATCATGTCGAACTGCAATATCGGAAGACAATTCACCTAATGCTGTTTTTAAATCACCATAGGCATAAAAATCGTTGTATAATCCAGTGAATGTTCCTTTAAAATTAACGGTACCCAACAGGGCCATGTTTCTAGGTATTTCAAGCGTGTTTTTTTTATTAAATGGTGGTATGGGGAATTGATCTAAATCAGCATAATTTGTTGTTAAACTCTTTACGGATAAATAAATAAGTGTTTCATCTATTTTCGGCAATCCAGTTAATGTTACATCTCCTTTAAATCGAGTAGCTTTTCCAATTTTGAAATCCAAGGCTTTTCCTCTTAAATCAGCAACTGTACCACTAATTTTACCGGTGATATCGATTTGTTCGTCAATCCCTTTTAGCTCATCAGCAAAAAAAGCAATATCACTCATTTGTAATATCGATTTATCAAACGCTGCCTTAAACTTTACTCTATTTATAAAGTCCTTAAAATCGCGATACGTATCGTATTTAAACGTTAAATCTGTAGATATATCACTTTCTGGTGTTGTGATTTTCAATTCGTCTAATTGAATACCTACTGGACTAACTTTAACATAACTACTGATATTATTTAAAACAAAACCGCTTTTTTCAATTGCAGATAAATAATCAATAGTTCCACGAATAGTATCTTGTTCAATCGAAACATCGGTTATACGTCCATTGATATTATTTACTCTTAAATCGAAATAATTTACACCTTTAGTATTTAATGTATCGTGTTCATTTTTGAATGAAAAATCAGTATTTACAAATGCAACTTCGGAAATGCTAAAGTTAATTGGAGAAGATTTCTTTTTTGGTGTTTTGGTGGTTGGAGCAAAGGCATCAATAATAAATTGAAAATTAAAATCCTCATCATTGCTATATTTGATAAGCTTTGCATTTGTATTCAACAAGGTAACTTTCCTCAATGCAATTTGATTATTTTCAAAATCAAGGTCTTTAATCGAAACATTTAATTTTTTGGAGTAAAGAAGTGTATCATTATGCAAATCGCGAATAAATACATCAGTTACTTCAATCCGTTTAAAAAAGGCAAAACGTATGGTTCCTATTTCAACCTTTGTATTTAATTTATCAGATAAATAATCAGCTAATTTGTGACCTGCATAGGTTTGAACAGAGGACAATTGTATCAATAGAAAAAAAGCGACAATAATAAAAACTATTATTGCTAAAAATCTAAATAATATATAAGCTACTTTTTTAATATCTTTGTTTTTGTATGCGTACCGCTTTGCGGTACGAAGTTAAGGATTATGAGCAAAACTATCACCATATTAGGCATTGAATCATCCTGTGATGATACAGCTGCTGCCATACTACAAAACGGCAAAATACTTGCCAATGTTGTGGCCAATCAAAGTGTTCATAATTTATATGGTGGAGTTGTACCAGAATTAGCCTCAAGGGCTCATCAACAGAACATAATACCTGTAGTGGATCAGGCACTAAAAAAAGCAAATATTTCAAAACATGAATTAGATGCTATCGCATTTACAAGAGGACCTGGGTTGATGGGATCGCTTTTAGTAGGAACTTCATTTGCTAAGGCATTTGCACTGGGTTTGGATATACCTCTAATTGAAGTAAACCATATGCAAGGCCATATTTTGGCTCATTTTATTGAAGATGCTAATGAAGGTAAACATCCCGAATTCCCATTTATATGCTTAACAGTAAGTGGTGGCCACACTCAGATTGTGCTTGTTAATGATTTTTTTGATTTAAAAATTCTTGGAGAAACCATCGATGATGCAGCAGGTGAAGCATTTGACAAAGCTGCAAAAATCATGGGTTTGCCCTATCCTGGTGGTCCTTTAATAGACAAATATGCCAAACTAGGTAACCCAACCACTTTTAAATTTACTAAGCCGCAAATCCCCAACTTAGATTTTAGTTTCAGTGGATTAAAAACAAATTTTATGAATTTTATAAATAATGAAGTTGCTCGCAATCCATTGTTTATTGAGGAACAAAGGGATAATATTTGTGCTTCGCTTCAACATACCATTATTGACATTTTATTAAGTAAATTAGTTAAAGCTGTTGAACAGACAGGAGTAAAAAGCATTGCCATAGCTGGAGGAGTTTCAGCAAATAGTGGATTAAGGGCCGCTTTGTTGAATATGGAGCAAAAATTGGATTGGAAGGTTTATATTCCTAAATTTGAATATTGCACAGATAATGCAGCGATGATTGCAATTACAGGATATTACAAATTTTTAAAGAATGATTTTAGTAACCAAGCAATTGCACCAACAGCACGTTACGCCCTTTAAAATGCTAAATAAAAGAGTTTATTTTTATTTATTACTGCTTCTTGTTTTTCAAAAACCAGTTATGGGGTTTGAGATACAGGATGATACTCTTACCATTAAACCTGTCGTTAAAAAGCCCAAAGTTTATCCATACCAACCTACAGTCTTTAAGACTAGTCCTACAGCCTTGTTATACGGTGGTGTTTTACCTTTTTCATCCGAATACCGAATAATGATTGAAATGTCGAGTAACCGTACACAATCAGAACAAATTGCATTCTCTTTTATTGGAAAAAACATCATTTTTAATCAAATAGATAAAAACACACCTAATAGTTTAACCAATCGTTTTGGATTTAAGGTAAGTGGTTGGCGCCTTCAATATGCACATAAATTTTATGTTGTAAACAGACGACATCATAGTCCTTATGGTTTCTATGTGGCACCATTAATCTCCTATACAACCATTAATATTGCAGTTGGGTCAAACAGATACCTAAAAAACTCCTATTATGATATCCGACAATTCAATATTAATGGAATAATTGGGGTACAGACTGGCAAGAAAAACAGGCTTACTTTTGATGTATACGCTGGCTTAGGTTATAAAAACAATGAAGTATATTTTCATTCAAATACCTATAAAGTAACGCCATTCGACCAAGAAGAATTTGGTGATTTTTTTAATTCCAACGTTAATTTGGTTTTTGGAATTAATTTAGGCTTTTCTATTTAAAGCTTTTTCTTTAAAAAATTCCTTAAATCAAATCGGTGTCCATAATAAAATCGGAAGGCTCCGAACTTATAATTCACTGTAGATTCCATACTATCGTTTATTAGAAAATTATTATTCATCCACGAAATTCCAATGAAATAATTTTTCCTATTATAACCAATTGACAATCGAGATTGAAGAGAAATTGAGGCCGAAGAACGACTATACACCTTTTGATCAAAAGCATTTATACTATAAAATTGTTGCAAAGAAATCCCTGGAACGGTTGCTATATTGGCAAACCAATTTCTAAAAAAAACAAAAGTATAAGTATAGCCACATGAGATTCCAAATGTAACAGAAGATGCATCAGCGAATTGAACCTCCTTATTAAAACTTTTATAGAGTGTATCTGGGTAGATGAGTGAATCGGCATCAATTCCATATAGAAAAAAATAAGAGCCTAAAAGCAAAGAGCCTGCACTTTTACGCTGACGTTGTGTTAAACTATAGGGAGCAGCACTTGAAAAACGTTTGTTATTAAAAATATAAATTAGGTTTACACCTGCATTATAATTTCGAAGGTCAGCACGTTTATAATAATCATAAATAGTATCACCTGGCACCCTGTACATAGCTGTGGTATGAAAACCTTGATTGTAACGGTAATATGCATCGTATATAAATCTACGAGTATTAGCACTTGAGGCTATTGCAAATTGGGATGATTTTCCATAAACAGCATCGTCTTTATTTAATCCTTTGGGATTGAATTGAAACTCAAATCCAATTCCTTTAAAAGTCAAACCAATACCCATATTTAAATTAGTATTGATACTGTACTCTAAAGTACTTCCATTTAATTTGTTTTTTATACTGAATTGATTTGTCCGAACAACTGCAATTAATTTTGCATTCAGCATATCCTTGTAATTCTCCACAAAATTGGTATCTATCTTCTGATAGATATTTGTAGAATCTTTAGGACGCCTTTCACCACCAGCGAATGCCGTGGAAAAAGAAATCAACCAAAAAGAAATATAAAGGCAATATTTATTCATCAAAACACAATTGGTTTATGTTGATTCATGTTCAATAAATAATGTTTGTAATTATCCAAGGTAGCTTGTCGCTCCTCATCAGATAGTCGTGCAACGCTATACGCCATAAATGGTGGTATCACATCCATTCCAGTGAAAAATAACATCCCATGATTGATGTGAAACAATATTTTTTCAATATCACCATTTCTTCCATCAGGTAGATAAGTAGCTTCTGGTCCACCAGTAGTAATGCAAAGCATTCCCTTTTTGCCTTTAAAAACACCAGTATCATAAACACCTTTACCGCCTCCATAGGCAAATCCCATTGCAAATACACGGTCAACCCAGCCTTTTAAAATTGCAGGAACAGAGAACCACCATAATGGAAAATTAAAAATGATTAAATCTGCCCATAACAATTTATCCATTTCCTTCTTAATATCTTCAGCAAAGAGTCCTTTTGTAGCAGCATTCGTTTGCTCAGCTTGGTATTTAAAATAATTCAAATTGGATAATTCCGAAAAATCGTTTTTATCAGCAACCGCTTTAAAATTCATGGCATACAAATCAGAAATCATGACATGATCGCCATTTTGAATAAAGGTTGTATGTGCTAAATCTTTTAAGGCAGAATTAAAAGAATTCGGTTCTTGATGAGCATGTACAATTAAAACATTCATATTAATGTGCTTTTATAGGAAACGTATACATGGTGTTCATTTTAATGGGCATTCCATTTTGCACAC
>JBIIOB010000104.1:0-6936 GCA_044337125.1 Bacteroidia bacterium | reverse complement strand
GCTCGGGTTTTATAAAATGCAAAAAGTAGAAAAACATATAAGTACCTTGTTATACGATCACGACTGTGTGATTGTACCCAACTTGGGTGGATTTGTTGCCAATTATGCTGCAGCAAAAATTCATCCTACACAGCATACTTTTATGCCACCTTCGAAACATCTTGTTTTTAATAAAAACTTAAAAAACAATGATGGTCTTTTAGCGAATCATATTGCTATTCAAGAGAAAACCAACTACCCTGAAGCATTAAAATACATTGATCATTTCGTTAGTGATATCAATACTGAATTAAAAAGAGGAAATAAAATAAAGATCGATGAAGTGGGGACACTTTTTTTAGATGTTGAACGTAATATTCAGTTTGAACCATCTACTACTAATTTTCTTATTGATTCTTTTGGACTTAGTGATTTCCATTCACCAGCCATCAAACGCGATACAATTAGTAAGCGAATTGAAAAAGAATTTAAAGACAGAGCAGCGATCCCTGCTGAAAAGAAAAAAGTAAATGTAAAACGAATTGTAGCATTAACTGTTGCAATACCTATGCTTGCTGCATTAATTTGGATTCCATTAAAAACCGATTTACTAAAAAATGTAAACTATTCTAATCTAAATCCATTTGCAGCAAAAGAAGTAGTCAAAACAGAATCCAATCCAAAAACGGCTGCCATCACTACAATTGCTAAAAGTGACGATGCTACTACAAAGCCATCAACACTTGAAACGAGTCAAGCTGTGACTGAAGCACTCGTTGAGCCTGTAAAAGCAGATACAACAGCAGTTGTAACATCAACACCTATTTCTGACAACGATTTTAAATTCCATGTGGTTGCTGGTTGTTTTAAGATTGAGGCCAATGCTATCAATTTTGTAAAACAACTTCAAGCTGACAATATTTCTGCAAGTATCATCGGGCAAAATAATGAAGGCCTATTTGTAGTAAGTTGTGGCAATTATGCAAGTCGCCAGCAAGCTAGCGAATCCTTACTAACGATTCGTCAATCCCAACCAAATGCTTGGTTGTACAAAAACTAAAGCAGTTTCTTTTTTCATTCATCCATTTTTGACTCAAAAGCATTGATTTTTAGCCTTTTTATGCTTTGTCAATCACGTAATTATGCTTAAATTCGGGCTTTAAAACCGAAACCAAATGTGGGCAGCAATAGCGCGATTTATTTTACGTAACCGATTAGCAATTATCCTGGCTCTTGCTATAGCTACTGCAATAATGGGTTTTTATGCAAAAAAAGCAGAAATCAGTTACGAGTCCCCTAAATTATTACCCGACCACGACACCACAGCTATAGAGTACAAGGAATTTAAAAAACGCTTTGGGCAAGATGGAAGTGTAATGGTAATAGGGATTTCAGACCAAGGTTTATACCAGCTCAAAAATTTTAATTTATGGTACGATTTAGGAAACCGAATTAAAGATGTAGAAGGTGTAAAAGCGGTAGTTTCTGTTGCTCGTTTACACTCAATTCATAAAAATGACAGTTTAAATAAATTCGAAAACCTTCCAATCGTTTCTAAGAAACCAACTTCTCAGATAGAAGTAGATAGCATTAAAGAGGTTGTTTTGAATTTGCCATTTTACAAAGGCTTTATTTACAACGATACCGCACACTCTACATTAATGGCAATTACGTTCGACAACAAACAATTGAATACTAAAAATCGATTGGCCATTACTGACAATATTCGTAAAGAGATTGAAAAGTATGTTGCTGAATCCAACACCGAAGTTCATTATTCAGGAATGCCTTACATCCGAACAACCGTTGCAAGGAAGATTCAAAAAGAAATGACCTTGTTTATGGTGCTTGCCTTTATTGTTACGGCAATTATTCTTTTCTTATTTTTCAGATCCATCCTTCCTGTTTTATTTTCATTAGTGGTTGTATTTGTAGGAGTTATTTGGTCGGTAGGAATTTTGGTGTTATTTGGTTATCAAATATCTGTTCTAACAGGACTAATCCCTCCATTACTTATTGTGATTGGTGTTCCAAATTGTATCATGCTTCTAAATAAATACCATACAGAATTTAAAAAGCATGGAAATAAAATGCGTTCGTTGGCTGCTTCCATAAAATCTGTTGGTATTTCACTTTTTATGGCAAATGTTACTACAGCAATTGGGTTTGCTGTATTCTGTTCAACCGACAGTCAGATGCTTTTTGAATTTGGATTAATATCCTCTATCAGTGTAATAGTAACGTATGCATTATCGATGATGTTGGTTCCTATCGTTTTTAGTTATTTACCAAATCCATCTGTTAAACACATCAAACATTTAACAAATAAAAACCTCAATAAAATTCTTGACAAAATTGATTACTGGGTGCACCATTACCGTAAACGTATTTATGCAACAGTAGTTATTGTAACTGCCATTTCCATTTATGGAATAACATTAATGAAACCATTGGGTTATGTGGTTGACGACTTACCGGCAAAAGACCCTGTATTGGTTGATTTAAAATATTTTGAAAAGAATTACCATGGAGTACTTCCATTCGAAATAAGTATTGATACCAAAAAGCCAAATGGTGTTTTTGCAGATGGAGGCAAAACACTTTACAAGATTAACAAAATGCAAAAACTGTTTAAGCAGTATCCAGAATTTTCGAATGCATTATCAGTTGTGGAAGGAATTAAATTTTTCAACCAAGCATACAATGATGGAGAAATAAAGAGTTTCCGATTGCCTGGTGCAATGGATTTGCAAAAGTTAGCAGACTATGCGAATATTGAATCAAACTCAAAAGACAAACAAAATCAATTTGCAGCATTCATCGATTCAACAAAACGCTATACACGTGTAAGTATTCAAATGGCAGATATTGGATCTATCCGAATGAAAGAATTGGTTGATGAGTTACGTCCACGGATTGATAGTGTATTTAATTTCGACTACGAAACCAACACATGGGTAAGCTTGGAGAATAAATACAATGTGGTATTAACTGGGAACAGTTTAATGTTTCTTACTGGAAACAGATTTCTTGTACAAAACTTATTGGAAAGTGTTTTATTGGCTGTTATTCTCATTGCAATAGTATTGTATACACTATTCATGTCGCCACGAATGATTTTTATTTCAGTTATTCCTAGTTTAATTCCTTTGATTATTACAGCTGGATTAATGGGCTTCTTTCACATTTATTTAAAACCGAGCACAATTCTTATTTTTAGCATTGCATTTGGAATTGCCTCCGATGGAACACTCTACTTTTTAACTAAATACCGTCAAGAGCTGAAATTGCATAAAGGCAGTATTTCTAAAACAGTTTCTTTAACAATTAAAGAAACAGGGGTAAGTATGATTTACACTGCCATCATTTTGTTTTGCGGTTTTGGAATTTTCACAGCATCTAGCTTTGGTGGAACAGCAGCATTAGGAATATTAATTTCTGTTACCCTTTTAATTGCTTATTGCTCAAATTTAATTTTGTTACCATGCTTTCTTTTATCACTTGAAAAGCGCTTAACAAATAAAGCATTCTTGCAGGAGCCATTGATTGATGTATACGATGAAGACCAAGATTTGAATTTAGACGATTTAGAAATACAGAAAAAAGAAAACGATAACTAAAAAATAGCATAGTATGAAAGGAATCATCCTAGCAGGTGGCAGCGGTACACGTTTGCACCCTTTAACATTAGCCGTAAGCAAACAGTTAATGCCCATTTACGACAAACCAATGATTTATTATCCATTATCTGTTTTGATGATGGCTGGAGTATCTGAAATATTAATTATTTCTACTCCACATGATTTACCAAACTTTGAACGCTTATTGGGAGATGGAAAAAGTTTAGGTTGTAAATTTTCATATGCTGTGCAAGAAATACCAAATGGATTAGCACAGGCATTTGTTATTGGTGAAAAATTTATTGGTAACGATAAAGTAGCATTAGTGCTTGGCGATAATATTTTTTATGGTGCAGGTTTAGGTCGATTATTACAACAACACCAAGATCCAGAAGGTGGAGTTGTTTTTGCATACCATGTTTCAGATCCTGAACGTTATGGTGTTGTTGATTTTGATGAAGCAGGAAAAGTACTTTCTATTGAAGAAAAACCGAAACAACCAAAATCAAACTATGCAGTACCAGGTTTGTATTTTTACGACAACAACGTAGTAAAAATTGCCAAAGAATTAAAACCAAGTCCGCGTGGCGAATATGAAATTACGGATGTAAACAAAGAATATTTACATCAAGGAAAACTAAAAGTTGGTATACTTGACAGAGGTACCGCTTGGCTAGACACAGGAACATTTCCATCCTTAATGCAGGCAGGCCAATTTGTTCAAGTTATTGAAGAGCGTCAAGGATTACGAATTGGCTGCATCGAAGAAGTTGCCTACCGTATGAAATACATCAACAAAGAGCAATTAAAAAAATTAGCCGAACCATTAATGAAAAGTGGTTATGGCGACTATTTAATGAAATTAGCAGAACAATAAATTTTACTATGACAAAAATTTTAGTAACTGGAGGAGCTGGATTTATTCCAAGTTGTATTGCAGAAAAATTGGCTGAGAAAAAGGAAAATTATCTTGTTGTAGTGGATAATTTTTTAACTGGGCATCCAAGCAAAATCCCAACATCGGCACATAACAATGTTAAATTTATAAAGTGTGATGTAAATAATTTCCAGGATATTTCAGGTGTTTTTTATGCCTATCAATTCGATTATGTGTTTCATTATGCCGCTATGGTGGGTGTAAAACGCACTCAAGAAAATCCTGTGAGTGTATTGGAAGATATAACTGGAATTAAAAACGTATTGACATTGTGTAAAAACACAGGCGTTAAACGTGTTTATTTCTCTTCCTCATCAGAAGTGTATGGTGAGCCAGTAGAGTTTCCTCAAAACGAACACACTACTCCACTAAATTCACGCTTACCCTATGCAATTGTAAAAAATATTGGAGAAGCATATTTAAAGTCATTCAAACAAGAATACGATTTAGATTATACCATTTATCGATTCTTCAATACATTTGGACCTAAACAAAGTAAAGACTTTGTAATTTCTAAGTTTATAGCAGCAGCCTTAAAAGGTGAAGATATTACCATTTATGGTGATGGCTCACAAACCCGCACCTTCTGCTTTATTGATGATAATATTACTGCAACAACAAATGCATTTTATCAAAACAAATTTGTAAATGATGTGGTAAACATTGGTGGAGATACAGAAATGCCAATTCTAGAAGTTGCTAACTTGATTATTAAATTAACCAATTCAAGTTCTAAAATAGTTCATTTGCCAGCTTTAAAAGATGGTGATATGACGCGCAGACGTCCAGACACAACAAAAATGCGTCAATTATTGGACAAAGAGCCATTGACTTTGGAGCAAGGATTAGAAAAATTATTAAAAAACACAACATACATTCTTTAAATTGGATTCGATTAAAAAATACCATCAGCAATTAGAGATTGCAATAAAAGAAATCAAATACGGTTCGAACCCAAAAGAATTATACGAACCCATTGATTATATCATGTCACTAGGTGGCAAACGCATGCGCCCTATTTTAGTACTAATGGCGTGTGATCTATTTGATGGAGACACAGCAAAAGCAATACATCCTGCATTAGCAATTGAGATATTTCACAATTTCACCTTGGTTCATGACGATATTATGGACAATGCACCTTTGCGTAGAAACCAAGAAACAGTTCATGTAAAATGGAATAACAATATTGCTATTCTAAGTGGTGATGCCATGATGGTAAAAGCATACCAGGAAATTTGCAAAGCAGATACAACAGAGTTACCAAAACTATTAGCCATTTTTAATGATACTGCTTTAAAAGTTTGTGAAGGGCAACAAATGGATATGAATTACGAAACCCAATTAAAGGTGAGTATTCCACAATATCTAAAAATGATTGAATTAAAAACAGCAGTATTATTAGCTGGTGCACTAAAAATTGGAGCATTGATTGGTGGAGCAAGAGAAGAAGATGCACAGTATTTATATGACTTTGGAAAACACATTGGAATTGCTTTTCAATTACAAGATGATATTTTAGATGTATATGCCCATGCTGACAAATTTGGAAAGCAAAAAGGTGGTGATATCATTGCCAACAAAAAAACATTCTTGTTGCTGAAAGCAATGGAAATGTCCGAAAGTAATAGATATCTCAAAGAAGAATTGCAACAATGGATAGCTGCGCCAGAATTTAATCCGTCTGAAAAAGTTGAAGCAGTTACTAATATTTATAATTTCTTAAATGTAAAAGAATTGGCTCGTACTGAAATGCAAAAACAATACGAACTAGCCATGAATGCATTGAAAAAAATCCCTGCGAATGAAGCCAAGAAAAATGCATTGATTGCATTTTCTGATAGCTTGATGGTGAGAGAAGTTTAAGACACAAACTATTTAAAATAAAAAAAGCCTCATCAGTTGATGAGGCTTTTTTATTTGCATATAACTTATAATCCCAATACTATCTCGCTTGGATCTTTGCCACCAAACAACATTTTTGTAGGATTTTCTAACATCTCTTTTACTTTAACAAGGAATCCAACCGACTCACGACCATCAATAATTCTATGATCATAAGACAATGCAACATACATCATAGGACGAATTACAACTTGACCATTTACAGCAACTGGGCGCTCCACTACATTGTGCATACCTAAAATAGCACTTTGAGGAGGATTGATAATTGGAGTACTCATCATAGAACCAAATACACCACCATTGGTGATCGTAAATGTTCCGCCACTCATATCTTCCAAGGTGATTTTATTATCACGTGCTTTGATTGCTAAATTTTTAATTGCAGTTTCAATTTCTGCCAAGCTCATTTGTTCTGCATTACGAACAACAGGAACAACTAATCCTTTTGGCGCACTCACTGCAATACCAATATCAGCATATTTATGATATACAATT
>JBIIOB010000103.1:0-6950 GCA_044337125.1 Bacteroidia bacterium | reverse complement strand
TTTTATGTTGATGCATTGCAATGGACCGGTGGTACAATCGGAACCAATGATTTAGATCAATTATCTAACAACGTATATCTTTATCCTAATCCTGCAACAAGCTCTATTTCTATTAAATCAGAAATGCTTGCCGAAAAAGTAGAAATTATTGACATTTCAGGAAGGGTTGTAAGCACACACCAAATGAATGATAAGAAAATCACAATCCAAACACACCAATTGGCACCAGGAATTTACATCTATAATTTATATAACGACCAAAAAACAATTATTGGAAGAGGTAAATTTGAAATAGCTAAATAACATTCCAAATTAAAACAGTTGAGCCCTTCCAATTTGGAGGGGCTCTTTTTTTACCAAAGGTTTAGTATCTTTACATGAAACTAAAATAAACTTGAATCCAAAACTAAAAGACAGTATGAATTTTTTTTCTAAACTCAAGTTTAGAAGAATACTGAATGTCATTAAAGTTGTTTCTAGTTTTTACATTTCCAAATGGTCGAAAAAATCTATTCAATGGGGACTACCAATAAGTATTACCATCGAACCAACAACATCTTGCAATTTACGTTGCCCTGAATGCCCAAGTGGAAAAAGAGAATTCACCCGTCCAATTGGGATGCTTCAAACCGATTTTTTCAAAAACACAATTGATGAAATAGCAAACCAAATTTTATACTTAAACTTCTATTTCCAAGGTGAGCCCTTCTTGAATCCTAAATTTCTAGAAATGGTAAACTACGCATCACGAAAAAAAATTTATACCTCTACATCTACCAATGCACATTATTTAAATGATGCTAATGCAAAAAAAACAATAGAAAGTGGCTTGGATCGATTGACCATCTCTATTGATGGAACAACTCAAAACACCTACGAACAATATAGAGTTGGTGGTGAATTAAACAAGGTAATTGAAGGAACAAAAAATATTTTAAAATGGAAAAAAGAATTAAAATCTAGCACTCCACATATCATTTTTCAATTTCTTGTGGTACAACCCAATGAGCATCAGATTGAGGAAGTAAAAAAGCTAGCCACAGAATTAGGTGTAGACGAAGTGCGATTAAAAACAGCACAAATTTATGATTATGAAAAAGGAAATCGATTGATTCCTACTATTGATAAATATTCTCGCTATCAGAAACAAAATGATGGAAGTTATACCATCAAAAACGAAATGTTAAACCATTGTTGGCGATTATGGCAATCAACAGTAATTACATGGGATGGATTGGTTGTACCTTGCTGCTTCGACAAAGATGCCAAACACCAATTGGGTGATTTAAAAAATACAACCTTTACTGAACTTTGGCAATCTCCAGCCTATTATAAATTTAGAGCTTCAGTACTAAAATCACGATCAGAAATTGAAATTTGTAAAAATTGTACAGAAGGCACCAAAGTTTGGGCCTAAAGTTTAGTTTTTTCCAACAGTAGTTGAATTAGATTGCAATACAAGTTAGAATATAATTCATGTAATTTTTTATTCTCAGAAATTAACTCTTTTGAAATTGGTTCTTCTTTTAGAATTTTATTTATCAAATTAACCAGCATTTTCCAAATTAAAATATAATCCCCCAAAACTGGATTTTCTTCCTGCGATCGAATAAACTTAATATTACGATTGGCTAATTGATAGGCAAAATCAAAGTCTTCCTTTAAAAAGAAATAGATATTCTCTAAAACCCTTAATTGAACATCAAATGGCAAATAAAACGTTTTTTCATTTATCACCTTTGCAATATTTAAATACTTCAATGCCGATTTCAAATCACCATTGCTTAAATACAATTTTACATAGGACATAGCACCTCGAGTAGCATAAATATCCACTTTGTTTTTAATGCAAGGTTCAAAAACTAGATCCAATAATTCTTGAGCCTTTTCAAATTGTTTTTGAATTATCAAGACAAGAATGTATTGTTCGCAGTGATAATAATAACCATACATACTTGAATCTATTCCACGATCAAAAACTGAATTATATATTTCACAGGCTTCCTCTACTTGATTGTCGCTAAACAAAGCATCTGCATAAAGCAATTCCAAAAACAAACCTATATTAATTGGAAAAAAGAATGCTATTTTCTCTTTTAATGAGATTGCTTTCTTTAAATATTCAATAATTTTCTTTGTATCCTTTTCATAATAGGAATAATAACTACAAATGCAACGGTATAAATAATAGGTGGCTAAATAATGCTTTGATCCAGCCAATTTAGGCTCTTCTTTCAACAAGTCGTTAATTCCGAAACCTAAGGCTTTTATTGGATTTTTTCGCGCTGCAGTCCTATTCATTTCAGAAAACAATACATGGTATTTCACATATAATTTGTCTGATTCAGAACTATTTTTCTTTGCTTTTAAATATTTTCCACCAAATGAATCGGTTAATTTTTTATCGTAAAATTTATAAGGGAAATCAATAAAATAATGAAAGCATTTTAAATAAAACTCTTCCTTATTGCTTGATTTATCTAACTTTTTTTCCTGTGTTAAAATCTCATGTCTCAATAATCCAAATAAATTCTTTTGTCTTAAAAATCCCAGTAATTCAAGGCCTTCCGAAGGAACAAGAGATTGATAGGACTTGCGTAATAAAACAGAATTAATTTTATAATAATGAGAATCGCTGATTTCTAGTTTTTTTAGAACATCCTCACTTGAAGGAATTTCCTCGTTTTTATATTTTAGAACAAAGTCAAATACACTTTTTTCTTTCCCGATTAAACGATTAGAATTTAATGCAGACAACTCTGCATCATCTAGTGTTTGAACTAATGCGTGTAACTGACTCAATTGAATGATTATTAATGGAATTCAAATTTAGTAAGTTTTATTAATTTTTCGACTTTGAAAGGAGGATAATATAAAAGTAATTTGTAGTGTTCAAAATTCATGTAATTGAATACGAATGATTAATGTGGTAGCAGCCTTGAGTAAAATCGGGGCTGCTTTTTTAATAAAAAAGCCCCTTCAAAAATTGAAGAGGCTTCTAATTGAATTAACAAACTGTTAAACAGTCATAATTTCTTTTTCTTTTACTTCTAAATGCTTATCACATTTAGCAACATAGGTATCTGTAAGAACTTGAACCTTTGCTTCTCCTTCTTTTACTTCATCTTCAGGTGTTCCGTCTTTTTGTAATTTTTTTAATACTTCATTTGCTTCTTTACGCAATGTACGTAAACTTACCTTTGCTGTTTCAGCTTCCGCTTTTGCCTTTTTAACAAGGTCCTTTCTACGCTCCTCTGTTAATGCAGGAACAAGGATACGAATGATTACACCATCATTTTGAGGATTTAAACCCAAATTTGCAACTTGAATTGCTTTTTCAATTGGTGTTAACATTGATTTTTCCCAAGGTTGAACAACCAATGTGCGAGCATCAGCTGTATTTACATTTGCAACTTGGTTTAAAGGCGTTCTATTACCATAATAATCCACCATAATACCTTCCAGCATAGTTGGACTTGCTTTACCTGCTCTTACTTTAACCAACTCTGTTTCTAAGTGGTTTACTGCTTTCTCCATCTGCTCTTTTGCATCATCAAGCACAAATTGTATCTCTTCGTTCATATTTGTATGTATTGAATAATTAGTTTACAAATTTAATTTTTTAGAAATTATAAATCGACAAGTGTTCCAACTTTTTCGCCTTCAATTAAACGTTTTAAATTACCCACTTTATTCATATCGAACACAATAATTGGTAATTTGTTCTCTTTACATAATGTAAATGCGGTCATGTCCATTACTTCTAGACCTTTTGCATATACTTCATCGAAAGAAATTACATCATATTTAGTAGCTGATTTATCTTTCTCTGGATCGGCAGTATAAATTCCATCAACACGAGTTCCTTTTAAAACAACATCTGCTTCAATTTCGATTGCACGTAATGTTCCAGCTGTATCTGTAGTAAAATAAGGGTTTCCTGTACCAGCACCAAATATTACAACACGTCCTTTTTCCAAATGGCGAACTGCTTTTCTACGAATAAATGGTTCACAAATTTGTTCCATTTTAATTGCTGATTGCAGACGTGTTTCCATCCCAGCTTTTTCCAATGCCGATTGTAATGCCATTGAATTAATAACAGTAGCAAGCATTCCCATATAATCACCATGAACACGGTCCATTCCGCCTTCTTCAGCTTGAATTCCTCTAAAAATATTTCCACCACCAATTACAATTGCCACTTGAACACCCATATCAGCAACCTCTTTAATTTGTTTTGCATATTGAGCTATTCGTTCATTATCAATTCCAAATTGTTTGTTACCCATTAGCGATTCACCGCTTAATTTTAGTAGAATGCGTTTGTATTTCATAGTTTTAAAATCTTCTAATTAATAGTACTAAAAAAATGTTTCTATGTAAATTGAATCGAAACATAAGTCCAAAAAAAATCCCGATAAATATCGGGATTTTTTTAAATAATAATTGATTAACCTAAAGCAATACGTTTGAAACCTGTTGCAGTTAAACCTTTATCTGCATCGTTCAAGTATTGAGCAATTGTTTTTTTGTTGTCTTTGATAAACTCTTGGTTCAATAAAGTAGATTCTTTGTAGAATTTATTTAATTTACCTAAAGCAATTTTTTCCAACATATCTTCTGGTTTACCTTCAGCACGAGCTTGTTCTTTACCAATTTCGATTTCACGTTGCAATGTATCAGCATCAACACCATCTTTATCCAAAGCTACCGGAGCCATTGCAGCAACTTGCATTGCAACATCTTTAGCAACATCACCATTTACAGCATCTTTGTTGAATCCTACAATGTTTGCTAATTTGTTTCCTGGGTGGTTGTATGCGATTACAAATGGAGCTTCAACTGTTTCGTATTTCGACAAATCAATTTTTTCTCCGATAATACCAGTTTGCTCAATTAATTTATCAGCGATCGTGATATTGTTATCGTAAGCTAATGTTTTTAATTCATCCACATTTTTAGGATTTTTTGCAACAGCAACTTCAAGGATGTTGTTTACAAATTTTCCAAAATCTTCATTTTTAGCAACGAAATCTGTTTCACAGTTAACAACTAAAACAACACCACGTTTGTTATCAGCAGTAGTTTTTGCTACAACCAAACCTTCTTTTGCATCACGGTCGCTACGGTTAGCAGCAACTTTTTGTCCTTTTTTACGCAATTCATCAATTGCTTTTTCAAAATCTCCGTTAGCTTCAGTTAACGCTTTTTTGCAGTCCATCATACCTGCACCTGTCATTTGACGTAATTTATTTACATCTGCTGCTGTTATTGCCATTGTAGTCATTTTTGTTTTGTTATTAAAAAATGTCCCGACCAAAAGAGTCGGGACATCTATAAAATTAATATATGTTTATTAAAGCCCGTATTGTGCTTACTTAAAAGCGTGTGCTTATTTTTTTCTTGGTTTTTTAACCGCTGTTTTTTTACCTACTGCAACATCACCTTCTTCAGAAGAATTGAATTTTGTTCCAGCAACTAATTTAGAAGCTTCATCGCGAGAAGATGTTTTTCCGCCTTCTTTTTCTTCAGCAGCAGTTTCTTTATCAACTTTACGTTCAGCTAATCCTTCTTCAATTGCTTTAGCAATGATTCCAGTGATTAATGAAATAGAAGTTGAAGCATCGTCATTTGCAGGGATTGCAAAATCAACAACATTTGGATCAGAGTTAGTATCAACGATTGCAAATGTTGGGATGTTTAAACGTTTTGCTTCAGCAACAGCGATATGTTCTTTAGAAATATCAACGATAAATAAAGCTGCAGGTAAACGAGTTAAGTCAGCAATACTTCCTAATTGAGTTTCTAATTTAGCACGCTCACGAGAAATTTGTAATTTTTCTTTTTTAGAAATATTATCAAATGTTCCATCAGTAGCCATTTTATCGATAGTCGCCATTTTCTTAACAGCTTTACGGATAGTAGCAAAGTTTGTTAACATTCCACCTGGCCAACGCTCAGTAACATAAGGCATATTTACTGCTTTTACTTTTTCAGCAACGATGTCTTTTGCTTGTTTTTTTGTAGCAACGAATAAAACTTTTTTACCAGATTTAGCAATTTGTTTTAATGCTTCTGCTGCTTCATCAATTTTTACTACTGTTTTATTTAAATCAATGATATGAATACCATTTTTTTCTGTAAAAATATATGGAGCCATTGCTGGATTCCATTTTCTTTTTAAGTGACCGAAGTGAGATCCGGCTTCTAATAACTCGTTAAAATTTGTTCTTGACATTTGTCTTTATGTTTTAATACTTTTTTAGATAGATGATTTTCTTTAATAAGGAATTGCAAATCAATCTATAAATTGATTTGCAAAACCAAATAATATTAACGTTTACTAAATTGGAAACGTTTACGGGCTTTCTTCTGACCCGGTTTCTTACGTTCAACCATTTTAGGATTACGTGTCATTAAACCTTCTGCTTTTAAAGCCGGTTTGTGATTTGCATCCATTTCTACTAATGCGCGGGCAATTGCTAAACGTACAGCTTCTGCCTGACCTGTTACCCCGCCCCCTTTTACATTTACATTTACATCAATTTCACCAACTGTTTTAGTAACAGTGAATGCTTGATTTACTTTGTATTGTAAAGTGGTTGTTGTAAAGTAGCTTTTGTAATCTTTTCCATTGATTACTACGTTGCCACTTCCTTTTTGCACGTATGCACGTGCTACAGCGGTTTTTCTTCTACCAAGAGTATTTACTACTTCCATCTTTATTATTTAATTGAGTTTAATTTGATTTCTTTTGGTTGTTGTGCTGCATGAGGATGCTCAGAACCTGCATAGATATAAACATTACGTCTTAAAGCATCACCCAAAATATTTTTAGGCAACATACCACTAACCGCCATGCGAATAACTTCAGTTGGTTTTGAAGCTAACAACATTTTTGGTGTAGCAAAACGTTGTCCACCTGGATAACCAGTATGGCGAACGTA
>JBIIOB010000102.1:0-6962 GCA_044337125.1 Bacteroidia bacterium | reverse complement strand
TTCGAAATATTTTAAATTTTTTGAAATTGTTTTTTGCTTTCCATCGATTAGAAATAGCTGTACATAAGATCCATCTGCTTCAAGGTATTCTATTTCTTTAACGGGTATATATTCGTATCCACTTTGAATTGGAATACATAAAACATTGTTGGTGGTGGGTTTTAAATTCTCTTTAAGCGCAAATAAACGTTCTTGAGCAAACTTTAGTTCTTTTCTGTTTTTTATTTTCTCAACGGCTTCGATGAGTTGTTTTTCATCTATAGGCTTTAGTAAATAATCAATTGCGGATAATCTGAATGCACTAATTGCATAGCCATTGTATGCTGTGGTGAATACGATGTCGCATTCAATATTGTTTTTTACAAGTTCTTCAGCTAATTGAATGCCTGATTTTCCAGGCATCTCGATGTCTAAAAAAACAACATCAGGTTTGTTTGTTTCAATTGCAATTAAGCCCTCATTTACATTTTCCGCCTCTGCTATTAGTGAAATTTCCGGGGCGTATTCAGCCAACATTAAACGAAGAAGCTTTCTAGCCTGAATAGAGTCGTCAATGATTATTGCTTTAATATTTTTAGATTTATCCATTCAATTGTATGGTTAAAATGACTTTTGTTCCTGCCGAATTATTTTTTTCGTTAAGTAAATCGATAATATGGATACTTACAATATCTTTTTTATCATAATTTAATAGTTCTATCCTTCTAGCAGTAGCCTCTGTGGCAAATGATTCATGATTATTAGGATTAGATTCATTTAATTTTGCAGAAGCAATTCTTCCAATACCATTATCTGCAATTGAAACAATAAGTGTTTTTTTTGAGACGTTTAGTTTAAAATCTAATTCTAATTTTTTTTCACCTTTTTTGTGTCTTAAGCCATGTTTAAAAGCATTTTCAATAAAGGGTTGAATGATTAATCCTGGTATTTTTAATTCAGATGAATTAATGTTTTCTCCAATATTAATTTCATACCTGAAGTTGTCCTGAAGTAACATCGATTCAAGCTCGATATATAGTTTTAGAATTTCAAGTTCTTCTTCTAATTTTATCTCAGCAACGGAGCTCCGTTGCAATACCTTTCTTACTAAGTCTGAAAAACTACTTAAATAAAGTGCTGCATTTTTTTTATCGTTTTCATAAATGTATCCTTTGATTGAATTTAATACATTGAATATAAAATGCGGATTCATTTGGGCCTTTAATGCCGATTGCTGTGAAAGCCTTAGTTCATTTTCTAATTTTAGACGATCAATTTCCTTTTGCTGTTTTTTTTCAATAAAACGAAGACGTTGTTTGAAAAGTAAAAGTGAAACAAGAATGACGAGAAGAATAATTAAGCCATTAAACCACCATTTTTGCCAAAAAGGGGGATTTACATCCACCGAAATTGTAATGGTTTTTTCGGAATCTCTTCCTAAATGGTCAATTAGTTTAATCTCTATAATATTTGTGCCCGAAGGCAATTTGGGTATTTCTATTTTTTCAATATTTGATGGTAATATAGTCCAATTGGTATCATTGTTTTTTATTCTATAGGCATAATTAAATTTAGCGTTCGAGCTATAAGCACTCGCTTCCACCTCAAAACTAATAGATTGATTGTGTTCAATTTTTACATCTGTTGAATTCGTTAAGGTGTTATTTACAAACAATTGTTTTAGGTAAATTTTTGCTAATGGTTTTTGAATTGAATGGTTGATAGGAATTTCTTGCAGTCCATTGCTGCTTGCAATCCAAATGCTACCATCTTTAAGGAGAATATTTTGAATATTGTCTGAAGCGAGTCCAACTGTTTTGTTAATGTTTATCCATTTGTTTGATTCTAAATGATAAACCCAAATTCCTTTGTTTGTAGCTACATAGATGCATTTATCCTTGGTGAGTAATTGATAACCTTGCACATTTTCAGGCAATGAACAGATGGGGAAAGTTTCATTTTTGGATGAGATTGAATAAATTTTACCATTAAATGTTAATGCGAAAAGTTGTTCTGTTTCATTTTCCATAAAACAAGAAACGACTTGAACATTCGGAATGAAAATTTGCTTTTCCGTTTTATGTTTCCGTTTTAAATCTGTTTTGATAATTCCATTGTTGGTAGCAACCCAAATAGTTCCTTTAATGCCATTTACTTGGATTGATCTCGACCATTCCTCCGTAATTGTGTCATATGGTTTTTGATCAATTAGTGATTTGTATACAAATGTTCCTCTGGATGTGGCAATAATGTATTTATCACGGAAGTGATAGAATGATTTAATAGGGGGGAAGGTGTTGTTTATTTTTCCTTTGTTAGTTTCAGAATAAAAATAAAGATAATTGTTAATAGTGAAATAGGCTCTTTTATCAATTGTATCATAGGTTAATTGTTGAACATCCCCTCTTACTTCAGCTTGAAATTGTGATATGCCTGAGTTGTTTTTAATTCCAACAAATCCATCTGCTGTTGCAAAATAGATGGATTTTTGGTCCACTGCTAACCTATAGATATTGTCATGTTCTAAACTTTTGTTTTTAGAGTTCCATGCAACGAAATTTAAATCAGGTATTTTTAGTAGGCCATTTTGTAATGTACTTACCCAATAGTTCCCTTCTCTGTCTTTAATACAATCGGAGATAGCAAAATAGGGGAATAATAATCGTGGATTATCATTTGCTATGTTATAAATAATGATTCCACTATAGGTGCATATATATAAATTACCATCGTTAAGTGATTTAACATAGTTGATTTTTTTATCTACTAATAAATTGTTTAGTTTAATTGAATTAAATTGTTCAAATTGATTGTTAACCTTTTTAAATATTTTTTGATCTTTTCTTCCAATTATCCAAAGCTCATTTCCTGCAAAAGTAATTAGGTATTCACCCGATGGTTTCTCTCTTGAAAATTGAAATGGGAATTGATTGATCTTGTTTTTTGTTAATTTACACACACCATTTCCAGATAAAAACCAAGCATTTTGATTTTTGTCATAACATATTCCTAAAGTAAATAATGTATCGTCCTTTTTTTGATCATTATTAAAATCATTAATAATTTTCCATGATTTGGATGTTTCAGTGTAAATACTGATACCATTATTGTGAGTAATTAAAAGTTGGCCTTCACGGTTACACGAAATATTTGAGAGTTTTCCTAATTGATGTTTTAGTTCAATTAAAGAATCATTTTGTACATAAAACAATTGTCCATTAAAGCTATAGCAATATAATTTACCAGATGATGAAATGGTAAGGCCTGTAAGTGATTTGGATTGTTGGCTTGTGGTTTTAAACTGGATAAATTTTATTCCATTGTATTTATAAAGTCCGGCATCGCAACCAATCCAAATAAATCCATTTTCATCCTGAACAATGCTGTAGATTTCATTGCTGGGCGCCTCTTCTTCTGTTGTGTATTGGAAATAGGTTGGTTCTTGACTTAAGCAAGAAAATGTAAGTGTAAATAGGAATATGAATAGGCTTAAATACGTTCTAATCATAGGTTATAGAATCTAAATCAGTTCGCTCAATTCAAGCCATCGCAATCCTTTTTCATCCAATTCTGCAATTACTTTTCCTATTTGTTGACTGTATTCTGCAATCTCATTTGCAGGTGTAGTGCCCGAACTTAACAATTCGGTTAATCGGCTTTTTTCTTCCTCCAATTTTGCGATATCCTTCTCTAATTGTTCGTATTCAAATTTTTCTTTGAAACTAGCTTTACGTTTTTCAGTTGTCGGATTAGAAGTTGGTTTTGACTCCTCCACAATTTTCGATGGAGAAGGGGCAGGAGAAGTACTTAAATTTTTGTCTTCCTGTTCTTTTTTGTCTCTGTATTCGGTATAGTTTCCTGGGAAATCACGTACAACACCTTCGCCTTCAAATACAAACAAATGGTCGACCATTTTATCCATAAAGTAACGATCATGTGTTACAATTAATACACAACCTTGAAAAGCTGTTAGAAAATCTTCAAGAACACTTAAAGTAACAATGTCTAAATCATTCGTAGGCTCATCGAGAATTAAGAAGTTCGGATTTTTAATAAGAATTGTCATTAAATATAATCGTCTTCTTTCACCACCGCTTAACTTCGAAACCATACTGTATTGAACATCCGGTGGAAACAAAAATTTCGTTAATAATCCAGATGCCGAAAGTTTACTTCCATCTGCTAATGGAATAAATTCAGCAATATCCTTTACTACTTCAATTACACGTTTGTCTTCATTTAATTTTAAACCCTCTTGCGAATAATAACCAAACACAATTGTTTCGCCCGCTTGAATGGTTCCAGCATCAGGTTTTTCTAAACCCATAATCATGTTTAAAACAGTTGATTTACCGACACCATTTTTTCCAATGATTCCGATTTTTTCACCTTTTTTGAATATGTATGAAAAATCGTTTACGATTTTGGTTGGGCCAAATGCCTTCTTAATATGAATAAATTCAAGAATCTTTCCACCAATACGACTCATTTTTACTCCGAGTTCCAACTTGGTTTCAGTCTTTCCGCTGAATGCTTTTTCTTTTGTATCATCAAATGCATTTAAACGTGATTTGGATTTTGTACCACGTGCTTTTGGCATTCTGCGCACCCATTCTAATTCTCTTCTATAAAGATTTTTTGCTTTGTCAATTTCAGAACCTTCAATTTGTTCACGTTCTGCTTTTTTCTCAACGTAATATTGGAAATTACCTTTGTAATTGTATAATTTATTATTGTCAAGTTCAATAATTTCGGTACAAACACTATCTAAAAAATAACGGTCATGGGTTACAAGAAGAAGTGTCATATCTAATGAAACTAAATAGTCTTCCAACCATTCAATCATTTCAACATCCAAATGATTTGTTGGCTCATCTAAAATCAGCAAATTGGGCTCATCAATTAAAACCTTTGCTAATGCAACTCGTTTTTTTTGACCTCCTGAAAGCATGGATATTTTTTTATCAAGGAATGCGATTTTTAACCGTTGCAGAACTTCTTTAACTTTGCTATCTATTCCCCAAGCATTTAATTCATCTATTTTTGCTGTTGCTTTTTCAAGTTGGGCCTGGGTATTATCATTGTAATCTTTTTCAAATGCCTCTAGAGCATCTTCGTAGTCTCTAACTGCATTTAATGCCTGATTTCCAGTATTATAAATCGCTTCTAATACAGTACTGTTTTCATCAAATAGCGGATTTTGATCCAAATAGGTAACAGTTATATCTTTACGGAAGGTAACGTTCCCAGCATCGGCAATTTCTTTTCCTGTTAAAATTTTTAATAGCGTTGATTTTCCTGCGCCATTTTTAGCAATTAATGCAATTCGCTGACCTTGGTTTAAACCAAAACTGATATTATCAAATAATTGTTTTGGACCGTATGATTTGGATAGGGATTCTACTGAAAGATAATTCACTTTTTTGTTTATTTAAATAGATGCTCAATAATTTGCGCAAAAGTAATTAAATAAACTAGGACTTGTTAGCTTTCTCGTTTTCTTTAAAAGTGTAACTGATTTGTATGTTTTCTTGTTCTGAATTAGCATTGTCATGATGTTGTTCTCCGCTTACATCAATAAGTTCATTTTCTTCATCAGATCCCCAATCATATTTTTTGGCTTGAGGTCCTTCTTTTCTGAAATTATAGGCTGTTATTACACCTGCAAGGGATCCTAATAAATGTGATTCCCAAGAAACACCAGGTATGATAGGTAGAATGCCCCATACCATTCCACCATAAAGGAATACAACAAACATGGATAAACCCATTAAACGAGCATCTTTTCTGAAAATACCACTAAAAAATAAAAAAGTAACAAAACCATACAAAATGCCACTAGCACCTATGTGGTAGGAGCTGCGTGCTGCCGCCCAAACCCAAACTCCAGTCATAATATACACCCAAAAGAAGACTTGGAAAGCAATTGGGCGATAAAAGAAGAACATCATTGCCCCTAAAATAATGAGGGGTAGGGAGTTGGAGGTTAGGTGTGATAAATTAGCATGTAATAATGGGGCTGTTAGAATTCCAGTTAAGCCATGGATGGTTCTCGGGTACAATCCATACCAAAAAAAATCAAAATCAAAGGCAATTTCAAATAGCTTTACAATCCATAATATCGCAACAAAAAGCAATGGATAGAGAAAGCTGGAAAGGACTTTAGATGATTTATTTCTCATTTGAATTTGGTTTTTAAGGCCATATTTTAGTCAAGTATTATACCAATTAAGTTTATGCCAATAAGGCATATCTTTATTTTTTGTTTAAAACCTATAAGCTACCGTAAAAGTTTAAAAAACAACCGTTTAATAAAAAAGTAGGGTAAATTTAAAAACTACTGTTGTATTTTCTTTTTTTTATCATTAATATTGTAGTGTAAAATAATGTAATTAATTAAATGCTATATATAATGAAAACAAATCTACGAAAGCTGTTTTTTGCAGGAGCTATTTCTTCTTTAATAGGAGGAAGTGTTTTAGCTCAAAGTGTTACGCCTTGTTACACATCAGAGGCTCAAGCAAAATTGTTTGCAGCACATCCAGAGTTAATTAAACAACAAGCTGATTATGATGCTATTTTAGAGCAACAAATCCAAGCAAAAAAAGGCTTAAAAGCCGTTGAACAAGTGTATACAATTCCAGTTGTATTTCATATTATTTATGTAACTTCTGCTCAAAATATTTCTGATGCTACGATTAATGCTCAGATGAATCGTCTGAATTTAGACTGGAGAAAACAAAATGCAGATACTGCTAGTATTTTATCTGGTTTTAATGCAATTGCAGCTGACACCAAAATTCAGTTTGCATTGGCTAAAATAGATCCAAACGGTAACTGTACAAACGGTATTGATCGTATTTATTCTCATAAAACATACCTTGGAAGTGATGAATCAAAATTAAATCCTTGGCCAAGAGACAAATACTTGAACATTTGGGTAGTAGATAATATTCCTTCTGGTAGCGTAGGAACAACTTTGG
>JBIIOB010000101.1:0-6991 GCA_044337125.1 Bacteroidia bacterium | reverse complement strand
TATGTAATTTTCTACCAAGAATATGATTTTAGTTTTTGAATTCCGTTTGATTAAACGAGCAATGGTGCTTAATGCAGGACCAAAGAAAGGCATCCACCAAACAATGATTACACCATCTGGATTTATTTTTTTTATTTCTCTTGCAGCCTTTATCCAAGTAAATGGATTAATTGAATTTATTATTCTTTTAATTTTTGAAGTATGCTCAAAAGGTATAACTGTAGATTCATCAAACTGGGTTGTGCCAGGAAAAAAAATAGAAGGATAAAGCAAGCTGTATGAAACGGTATTAACATCATAACCAATTTGGGATAATGTATTATACATATACGCTTCAACAAGTGCCTGTCCACCACGATAAGGATACGCTGGACCAACAATTACAATTTTTTTCTTAGTTTCTTCCATTCAGCCGCCAAAGATAAATTAATTTGAGTAATTTTTAAGCTCTTTTACATACATTTGCTAGCCTAATACCATTTTAAACAATGAAAAAACACATCTTCTTACTCGCATCCGTTACATTGCTTTGGGCATGTAATCAGGAATCAAAAAATGAGAACACTGGTAATAAAGCATTACAAGACAGTGTACAAACCTATTTGGATGGATATAACAAAACCTATAAGGAATTAAATGTCATTTCGAATGAAGCTTCTTGGATGACTCAAATCCGAATTGTAGAAGGTGATTCAACCAATTCAATTGCGAATAACAAAGCGCAGGAAGCCTACGCAAAGTTTACAGGAAGTACTGAAAACATTGAAATGGCAAAAAAATACCTTACTCAACAGGAACAATTAACGCCTCTTCAGGTAAAACAACTAAAAGCCATTTTGTATAAGGCGGCCAATAATCCTGAGACACTTCAAGATTTAGTAAAAACGAGAATTAAAGCCGAAACGGAACAAACCGAAAAACTATTTGGATTCGATTTCAAAATAGACGGAAAATCAGTTTCAACAAATGATATTGACGGTATTCTATCCCATGAAAAAAACATGGGTAAACGCTTAAAAGCTTGGGAAGCAAGTAAAGAAGTTGGAAAAGGCTTAAAGGGCGGACTAGTGAACCTGCGTGATTTAAGAAACAAAACTGTTCAAGGATTAGGATACAATGATTATTTTGAATATCAAGTTTCTGATTATGGAATGAGTTCGAAAGAAATGATTGAAATGCTTCAAAAATTCAATAAAGAACTCTATCCATTGTTCAGAGAATTACATACCTATGCGCGTTATGAATTGGCTAAAAAATTTGCAGTTAAAGAGGTTCCAGATTTGATACCTACACATTGGTTACCCAACCGTTGGGGACAAGACTGGAGTAGCCTAGTTGATGTAGAAGGAATTAATTTAGACAGTGCATTAAAAACAAAGGATGCTGAATGGATTGTAAAACAAGGAGAACGTTTTTATGTAAGTATTGGATTCCCTGAATTACCAAAATCGTTCTGGGAAAAATCAGATTTATATCCTGCACCTGCTGATGCAAAGTATAAAAAGAACAACCATGCATCTGCTTGGCACATGGATTATGATCAAGATGTTCGTTCATTAATGAGTGTTATTCCTAATAGTGAGTGGTACGAAACATCGCATCATGAATTAGGACACATTTATTATTACCTTTCTTATAGCAATCCCGAAGTTCCAATACTTTTGCGCGAAGGAGCTAACCGTGCTTATCACGAAGCATTAGGAAGCATGATGGGAATGGCTGCAATGCAAAAGCCATTCATGGAAAATTTAAATTTGATTCCAAAAGGAAGCAAAACGGATGAAATGAAAACCCTGTTAAAAGAAGCATTAAACTATGTCGTTTTTATTCCATTTAGTACAGGAACAATGAGCATGTTTGAACATGATTTATATGCCGAAAATTTACCTGCAGACCAGTTCAATAAACGCTGGTGGGAATTAGCTGCAAAGTATCAGGGTATTGCGCCTGAAAAAGCGAGAGGAGAAGAATATTGTGATGCTGCTACCAAAACACATATCAATGATGATGCAGCACAATATTATGATTATGCTTTGTCGTATATTTTATTGTTCCAAGTACATGATCATATTGCAAAAAACATTTTGCATCAAGACCCGCATGCAACAAACTACTATGGTAACAAAGAAGTAGGAAAGTTTATTGCTGAAATAATGAAACCTGGTGCTAGTGCCGATTGGAGGAAATTATTAAAAGAAAAGACAGGAAGTGATTTAAGTGCGAAAGCCATGTTGGATTATTTTTCTCCATTGATGGATTACCTGAAAAAGGAAAATGCAGGAAGAAAATATACTTTACCTGAATTGTAAAAAAAGGGAGCGTAATTGCTCCCTTTTCTATTTTATTTTTTCTTTGCTAAATAATAAAGTGTTGAACAATTTTCAGTTCTAAAAACAAGATTGGCTTGTTCTTTAATTTGTTCGCGGGTAACCGATAAATATTTGTCTACTTCATTATTAATAAAACTTGCATCACCCAATAATTCGGAGATTGCAAGATTTGTAGCTTTATTTAAAACATCTACTTCACCAAATGTATGAGAGGCTTCCATTTTGTTTTTCACTTTGGTTAACTCATCCTCATTCACCAATTCGGTTTTTATTTTTTGAAGCACTTCATCGATTCCTTGCTCTGCAGTTTTCATATCTACCCCTTCCACAAGTTTACCCGATATCACAAATAATCCTTTATCAAAATCACCCATAACATAGGCGTGAATATCACTAAACAATTGTTTTTCTTTAATCAATACATTGTATAAACGAGACGAATTACCTCTTGATAAAATATCTGAAATTAAATCTACAGCATAATATTCTTTATCATAACGAGAGCACATTTGGTACGCTTTATAAATTGCACTGATAGGTACATCGCGCTCCACTGTTAATGAACGAGCTTCTGTTTGAACAGGCTCAACTGGCAAATTGCGTTTATTTTCAGGACCTTTCGGAATTGGGGCAAAATATTTTTCTGCCAAACGTTTAACTTCATCAAGTTCTACATTCCCAGCAACCACCATAATAGCATTGTTTGGACAATAGAATTTTTGAAAGAAATTTTTTACATCCTGCATTTGTGCATTCTCGATATGCGAAATTTCTTTACCAATAGTATCCCATTGGTAGGGATGAACTTTATAAGCCATTGGTCGCATCAACAACCATACATCGCCATAAGGCTGGTTAAGATAACGTTGTTTAAACTCCTCGATTACAACACTACGTTGTACTTCTAGACTTTTTTCAGAAAAAGCCAAGCTTAACATACGGTCACTTTCTAACCAAAAACCTGTTTCTAAATTCTCGGAAGGAAGTGTTAAATAATAGTTTGTTATATCATTGGTGGTAAACGCATTGTTTTCGCCACCTACACGTTGTAAGGGTTCATCAAAATTTGGAATATTTACAGAGCCACCAAACATTAAATGTTCAAACAAATGAGCAAATCCGGTCTGTTCAGGGTTTTCGTCACGCGCTCCTACATTGTACAAAATATTAACACAAGCAAGAGGAGTTGCTTTATCCTGATGAACAATCACTTTTAATCCATTCTCTAACTCAAACTTTTCGAAACTAATCATCTGTTTTTATTTAAAATCCTTTTATTAATTCTTGTTTAGCTATTTTATACTCAGCAATAATTTCATCAATTATCTCTTTAGCTGATTTAATTTCCTTAATCATGGCCGAAATTTGTCCAATCTCCAGCTCTCCATTTTCTAAATCACCCTCAAACATACCTTTTTTTGCTCTACCTCTTCCTAATAATTCTGAAAGTTCAGCAGCACTAGCACCTCTTGTCTCAGCTTCAAAAACTTGATCAAAAAATTGATTTTTTAATAATCGAACAGGAGTTACTTGTTTTAGCATTAATTTGGTATCACCTTCTACTGCGTTAATCACAGCATTTTTAAAATGAATATCAGCCGATGATTCTTTAGAGGCAACAAATCGACTTCCAATTTGAACGCCATCAGCTCCTAAAGCCATTGCAGCAAGCATACCTCGTCCAGTTCCTATTCCCCCAGCTGCAATAACCGGTATTTTTACAGCTTGTTTGATCATTGGGATTAGGCACAAAGTGGTTGTTTCTTCCCTACCATTGTGTCCACCCGCCTCAAATCCTTCTGCAACAATAGCGTCAACTCCTGCATCTTCCGATTTTTTGGCAAATTTGGTATTCGCTGTAACATGCACTACCGTAATTCCATTATCTTTTAACTTTTTGGTCCAAATTGCAGGATTACCAGCTGATGTAAACACGATTTTCACGCCTTCTTGAATCACCGTATTCATGTGTTCTTCGATATTCGGGTAAAGTAAAGGAATATTCACCCCAAAAGGTTTATCTGTAGCTGCTTTGCACTTACGAATATGATCCAACAATACTTCTGGATACATACTTCCACTTCCAATTAATCCTAATCCACCTGCATTACTAACAGCCGATGCCAATTCCCAACCACTGCACCAAATCATCCCGCCCTGAACAATGGGATATTCAGTTTTAAAAAGTTTTAGAAAGCTATTGTCCATTTTCAAAATTTTACTATTTTTGTTCTTATTCGGCACGAATTTAAGGAATATATTTTTTGTATTTCGTTTCGTATTTTTTATATATTTGCAACATGCGTAAATTTTTACTTACTTTAATAGTAACAACTTTAACCGTTAGCTTATCCAAAGCTCAATACAATTGGGATTTTGGTGTTCATGCAGGTGCATCCAACTATCTAGGTGAGATGGGTGGAAAGGCAGATACCCGTAAGGATTTTGTTATGGATATCAAAATGAGTAAAACTCAATTTACAGGTGGAGCTTTTGCTCGTTACAAATTTACCCCTTTGATTTCAGCGAAATTAGGCTTAAACTATATACGAATACAAGGAGCTGACAATGCTTCAACAAATCGTGGAAGAGCTGGAAGAAACTTGTCATTCCAAAACAACATGTTTGAATTGGATTTACAAGCACAAGTATTCTTTTATGAAATTCCAGATTTAGGTAGAACATATCGTTACCGCAATGACTTTAAAATGTATGCATTTGCAGGTGTTGCTGGATATTATCACAATCCAAGAACCCTGTATCAAGGCTCATGGGTTAATTTACAACCATTACAAACAGAAGGTGTTCAATACAAAAAAATTGGTGTTTCCATTCCTTTAGGAATTGGATTATTATTTACTTTAGAAAAGCGTCATCGTATTGGATGGGAGTTTAACTGGAGAACAACATTTACGGACTACTTAGATGATGTAAGTACTGTTTATGCTGACCCAAACACACTTTCAAGTCAATTAGCTATTGATTTATCAAATAGAAGAGATGAATTAACAGGTGATTATCCTGTAGCATCGAATTATGATCCAGGAAAAAAGCGTGGAGATCCATCTCACAATGACTCCTACTTGACTACCTCTATTTATTATTCTTATGTGTTAAGAGGAAAAAGTTCATTATATCGTTCTAAATACGGAAGCGTTTTCAAACGTAGCAAATACAAAAAACGTAAAATACGTGCTAAATTCTAACAAAAAGCCTCCTACTTTAGGAGGCTTTTTTATTATTTAAATAGTTGGAATAGATTGAATTAAAAGGATACTATTATTAATTGTTTAGGAATTGCCCGAGTTTAGATAAGGGCTTACGTATAAAGGTTAGCATTCCAGGTTTTAAATCATTTAAAATCCATGCCATTTTATCTTCTCTATTAGCTTTAATTCTGTTGGCTAGCGTAACGTTGCTCTTTCCTCCTACTCTCATTTTTACCAATGTTTTAGGAAGGTAAGCAACAGAACAATTATTCTTGTATAAAAAGCGAAGCATGAGTTCATAATCAGCGGCTGATTTTAAACTTAAATTGAATACCCCAAATTTTGTATAACATTCTCTTTTTGCAAAAAAGGCAGGATGAGGAGGCATCCATCCTTTCAGAAAATTTTCTTTTATATATTTCCCTGAAATCCAATTTCGTTTAACGATATCAGTATTACTTCGATCAACGTATTGTAAATCACCATAAACACAATCACAATTTTCTTGTTCAAAAAGCTGTACCACTTCTGAAATAATGGTGGAAGAATTATAAAAATCATCGGCATGCAAAATCGCAACAATATCTCCTGTTGCTAAAGCAATACCTTTATTTAAAGCATCATATATGCCTTTATCTTTCTCAGAAACGATTGTGTGTATTTGAGTTTTGTATTTCTCAATAATATCTAATGTCGCATCTGTTGACTTTCCATCAATTACTATGTATTCAATGTTTTTATAATCTTGGTTAAGAACAGATTGAATAGTGCTTTCAATGGTTGAAGCACTATTGTAGCAAACTGTGATGATAGAAACTTTATGCATTAAAAAAAATCTATATACAAAGATATATTTTAATAATTACTAATTACAATCATATTTTATTCATGATTGTCATCATTCGCCTTCGAACAATGTATATGTAGTTTTGAAGCAGATAATTGTAGGTTCTTCAGATTAGAAGATGTCAGTTAAAACTATTTAAAACAAAAAAAATGAAAACAATTCTACGAACATTACTATCAGGCTTATTCCTAATGGGGGTAACAATTGGACACGCCCAAACAAGTCCAACACCTCATAATTTAGCAACACAAGGCAATTATTCATTTACAAACTGGCCAGCAGCTAGCCCTGCAGGAACATATCCTGCAAGTATGGCGTTTCATCATTGGTCAGCAAATGATGCACCATTATCAACTGCAACAGTGGCTGTGGGAGGAGATGTTACAGGGGTTTACAACAGCACCTCTACCACGCAAACTAGGATGAACGGTTTAGATGCTAGTGGGTTCTCTTTTAAAAATAATTCTGGCAATCCTAGTATAACTGGTTATGTTACAAGACGATTAGGACAAGCATTATTAGCCATAAGTACAACAAACAGAACCAATGTGCAAGTTTCTTGGAAGGCTGGAAAAGTAGGCAGTAATACACCAGTATATGCACTT
>JBIIOB010000098.1:0-7143 GCA_044337125.1 Bacteroidia bacterium | reverse complement strand
GCCTATATCACCAACTTCCAATAATTGTTCAACACTAGCAGCTGCTAATGCATCAATATTTTTAAAATAATAGGCTAATTTTTTCGCAGTTGTCTCACCAATATGACGAATACCAATGGCATACAATACACGTTCGAATGTTATTTGTTTGGATGCTTCAATACCCGCCAATAAGTTATTGGCACTCTTCTCGGCCATACGCTCCAACTTCAATACATCCTCTTTCTTTAAAACATAAATATCAGCAATGGTTTTTACCAATCCTGCATCATAAAACAAGGCGATAGTTTCGGCACCCATGCTATCAATGTCCATTGCTTTACGTGATACAAAATGTTCCATCCTTCCTTTCACTTGCGGTGGACAATCCAACTCATTCGGACAATAATGGTTTGCTTCGCCTTCGCTTCGAACCAATTCGGTTCCACACTCCGGACAATGGGTGATGTATTTTGTAGGTGGTAATGCCGTTGCAAACAAATCGTTGCCACCACCAACTGGACGCTTACTTTCATCCACACCAATAATTTTGGGAATAATCTCTCCTCCTTTTTCAACAAAAACGGTATCGCCAACGCGTACATCTAATTTTTCAATAATGTCGGCATTGTGCAAGGATGCACGTTTTACGGTTGTACCAGCAAGCAATACGGGTTTTAAATTAGCCACAGGAGTTATTGCACCTGTTCGTCCAACTTGATAAGAAATACTTTCTAATAGTGTAGCAACACGTTGTGCTTTGAATTTATATGCAATTGCCCAACGAGGTGATTTAGCAGTAAAACCAAGCGTTTTTTGTTGGTCGTAGGCATTTACTTTTAAAACAACACCATCAATATCAAATTGCAATTGCTCACGTTCAACATCCCATTTAGTGATAAAATCAAATACACCTTCAATGGAATTTACTTTAATAACTGAATCAGGCACCTTGAATCCCCAACTTTTTGCGGCAAGTAAATTCTCGTAATGACTTTGATGTGGAAGATTTTCACCCAACACAAAATAGAGGTAACAATCTAAATTGCGTTTTGCAACAACTGCAGAATCTTGCATTTTTAATGTTCCAGAAGCAGCATTGCGAGGATTTGCCAACAAAGCATCTCCAATCTCTTCGCGCTCACGATTGATTTCATCAAAGGAAGAACGCGGCATAAATATTTCGCCACGTATTTCAAATTCATCGGGAAAGTTAATTCCTCTTAACGTAAGTGGAATGCTTTTTATTGTTTTAACATTGGCAGTAACATCATCACCTTGTTCCCCATCGCCACGTGTTAATGCTTGAACTAATTTCCCTTTTTTATAACTTAATCCGATAGCAACGCCATCGTATTTTAATTCGCATACATACTCAAAAGGTTCTGTAATTGTTTTTCGAACACGGTCATCAAAGTCTTTTAGCTCTTCTTCGGAATAAGTATTCCCCAACGAAAGCATTGGGTATTTATGTTTTACAGTAATAAACTCTTTGGTAATTTGTCCACCCACACGCTGTGTTGGCGAATCGGGTAAAGCGTATTGAGGATATTCTTTTTCGAGTTGTATTAATTCTTCGAGCAATTTATCAAACTCAAAATCGCTGATAGTGGGCGAAGAAAGCACATAATAATTATAATTATGCTCTTCAATTATTTTTGAAAGTTCTTTTATTTTATGTTCAACCGATCCACTCATAAACATTAAAACTATTTCTGTTCGCCACCACTGTTATCTTTAAAATCTTCGTTGAGCATAAAATAAATCGGCATGGTCATATACGTACGCACCCATTTATTTCCTAAAACACCGGCTCTCCATTTTGTCATTTCAATCAAACGAATTGCTTCTTGATCGCAACCGCCACCAACCGACTTTTCTATCCCAATATTGGTAATCATTCCACTTGGTTCAACGATAAAACGTAACAATACTGTTCCTTGGATATTAGCTAATTGAGCTTGCTTTGGATATTCTAAATTGTCTTTAATAAAATCTTGCAATGCATAGTTTCCTTTGTAGTATACAGGCATTTGTTCTACAATTGTATAAATAGTTGAAATGGAATCAACACCATATTCAGCATTGTACTTAATGCTTTCGTACCCTCTTTTTTTGCACAACTTAGCATACTTTTTAGGTTCAAACGTAAACCAAGCCGACCATTTTGTAGCAATACGCTTTCCTTCTTTTGCAGCGGGTACCCACTGAATTAAATGGAATAATCGCATGGCTTCCTTGTCGATATCAAGAGCGATGGATTGTACAATTTTAGCATCAGAAACTGTACTATCTGCATTTATTACAAATACAATTTCAAGCTTTCCGCCAATTTTTTTTGATAATGCATCTTGTGGGTAAATGAGTTCTTGGTCAACAACACGTTTAAACTCCGTTTTTCCACCCACGTTGGTTGGAAAAGCATCTACACTGTACTGAATTTGTGACTGAATGTTGGTAGAAACGAACAACAACAATAAGCCTATGCCTAGGTATTTTTTCATGGTTTAAAAACTAAATACTACCTCGCAAGATACGATTTTTATTACTTAAATCCTTCAGGAGCAATACATTTTTAAAGCCTTTATTTTCAAGCATTTGTTTGCTTTCCAAACCAAAATTTTCATTGATTTCGAAATAGATTTTGCCATCCGGTTTTAAAACGCTCAATGCTAGATCTGCTATCTTTTTGTAAAACAGCAATGGGTCGGCATCATACACAAACAATGCGATATGCGGTTCGTGCTCCAATACATTTTTACGCATCTCCTCTTTTTCGGAAATGCGGATATAGGGAGGATTGCTTACAATAATATCAATAGACTTGGTAGGGATTTCCGTGCTTGGATTTAAAATATCATCCACTACAAAATTGATTGCTACTTCATTTAATTCAGCATTTTTTCTAGCAACTTCTATTGCTTTTTCCGAAACATCCATTGTTGAAACCACTGCATTCGGAATGCTCTTCCTTAAACTTATCGGAATACAACCACTACCCGTTCCAATATCCATAATTGTTGGATTGGAACCTTTATTTTCTTTGATGATTAAATCAACGAGTTCTTCTGTTTCGGGACGAGGAATCAACACATGCTCATTCACATAAAATTTAAGTCCGAAAAAATCGGCCTTACCTAGTATTTGTTGAATGGGCTTTTCCTTTTTTAAATCTTTGATTGCAAAATTAAATTTCAATAAGTCCGATTCACTCATAGTACGTTCTCCATTGATGACAATATCAACGCGCTTTAAACCCATGTACTCCTCAAAACAAAGTCCGATGAAAGATTCTATTTCTTCAGCATCATAAACACCTTGCAATTGTTCCCTAAAAAAACGAACAACATCTTTAATTTTATTTGAAGCTATTTGCATGTCCACAAAGTTAAGAATAGTTACATTTGCAGCACTATATGAATGAACAAGAAAAATACATGCAGCGTTGCCTTGAATTGGCAAAAAAAGGTTTTGGCAATGTAGCTCCAAACCCAATGGTAGGAAGTGTTATCGTTTATAACAACGAAATTATTGGCGAAGGGTATCACATGCAATACGGACAAGCGCATGCCGAAGTGAATGCAATCAATTCTGTAAAAGATAAATCATTGCTAAAAAAAGCAACACTTTATGTGAATTTGGAACCTTGTTCTCATTTTGGAAAAACACCACCTTGTGCCGATTTAATTATCGAACACAAAATTCCTTATGTAGTAATTGGCACCATCGATAGTTTTGCGCAAGTATGCGGAAGAGGGATTGAGAAATTAACAAAAGCAGGTGTTGATGTAAAAGTGGGCGTTTTAGAAGAACAATGCAAAGAATTGAACAAACGCTTTTTTACATTTCAAGAAAAAAAACGTCCATACATTATTCTTAAATGGGCACAAACAGCCGATGGATTTATTGATGCAATAAGAGAAGATGTTAATACACCACCATTAAAAATAAGCAATGCGGCAGCTAACAAATTGGTCCATACTTGGCGAAGCGAAGAACAAGCCATCATGGTGGGTAAAAATACCGCCTTGCTTGATAATCCTCAATTGACGGTTCGCAATGTGGAAGGAAAAAGTCCGATACGGATTGTAACTGATAAACATTTATCCATTCCAGCTACTTATTTTTTACTTGATAAGAGTGTTCCAACCATTGTGTTCACTGGTATTGAAATGCCTTCGAGTACCAATTTAGAATATGTGAACATCGACTTTGATGAAGCGGTTATTCCACAAATTTTAAAGGAGTTGTACAAACGTAACATTCAATCATTGATCATTGAAGGCGGATACAATGTATTACACAGTTTTATTGCGGATAATTGTTGGGACGAAGCACGCGTGTTTATCTCCGAAGAATCAATCAATAATGGAATAAATGCACCTGAAATAGATAGAAAGCCTATAATTAAGGAAGCCATTGATGATAATACGTTATTGATTTATGTAAATAATTAATATGCTTTTTGAAGATACTTACCTCACTATTGAAATAGCATCCGAAGGGATTTTTAAAGACAAAGGCAGTAAATTTTTAGCCTATGCTTTTCCTGTTTCTTCTGAAGAAAAAATAAAAGAACATTTAGCTGAACTGCGAAAATTACATCCAAGTGCTAGGCATCATTGTTATGCATTTCGCTTGGGAGCAGCCAAACAAGCATTCAGAGCAAACGATGATGGTGAACCTTCCAACACAGCTGGTAAGCCCATTCTTGGACAAATTCAATCCAAAGACCTAACCAATATTTTAATAGTTGTGGTTCGCTATTTTGGTGGAACATTGCTAGGTGTAAGTGGATTGATAAATGCTTATAAACTTGCAGCACTCGACTCCATTCAAAATGCTACCATCATCGAAAAAACAGTAGATGAAGTGTATGAATTAAAATTCGACTACATGCAAATGAATGATGTGATGAAAATTATTAAAGATGAACATTTACAAATACTACATCAAAATTTTGAACTGAATGGTGAACTTTCGTTCTCGGTTCGAAAAAGTAATTCAACAAAAGTGTATGATATGTTCAGTAAAATCAGTAATCTTGAAATTAAATTCCTAAAAGAAATTTAGGAAGTATTGATTTAGAAAAAACGACTAATTACCATAAACATGAAACTATTAAAAGAAATGTGCGCCATTCATGCTCCTTCTGGAAACGAAATGGCTATGACTATTTTTTTATTGAACTACATCGATAAAAATAAAAAATCCTGGAAAGTAAAACCAAAGGTATACAAAGGCGAAGGATTTCAAGATTGTATTGTTTTAGTTTTCGGAAAACCACGCACAGCCATTTTTGCACACATTGATAGTATTGGATTTACCGTTCGTTATGGAAAACAATTGGTTAAAATTGGCGGACCACGAACCGTTGATGGTTTTGCATTGGTGGGAGAAGATAGTCAGGGAAAAGCCGATGTTAAATTAAAATTGGCGATCGATAAAAAAACAAAAGAATTAAAATTGGAATATGCTTTCAAACGCGATTTGGAAAGAGGAACTGAACTTACCTTTAAACCAAATTGGAGAGAAGACAAAGAATATGTTCAGTGTTGCTACATGGACAATCGCTTGGGAGTTTATAATGCATTAAAAGTAGCAGAAACACTAAAAGATGGAGTAATTGTGTTTAGCTGTTGGGAAGAACATGGTGGTGGAAGCGTTTCATACATTCAAAAATTTTTACAAGAAAAATACAAAGTAAGTCAAGCTTTAATTTCGGATATCTCTTGGATTTCGGATGGTGTATTTCCAGGGAAAGGTCCAGTTATCTCACTACGTGATAGCTTAATCCCACGTAGAAGTTATGTGAACAAAATAATTGGCATTGCAAAAAAACACAAAGTAGCTCATCAATTAGAAGTTGAAGGAAGTGGCGGAAGTGATGGAAAAGAATTACAAATGGCTGAATTTCCTTGGGATTGGTGTTTTGTTGGTGCTGCAGAGCAATTTGTTCATACACCCGATGAAAAGGTACACAAAAAAGACATTGATGGAATGATTGAGCTTTACAAAGTGTTGATGAAAGATCTTTAGAAGGGTGATTGAAGATTTGGGAATTAGGATTTGGGATTGAGGAATTAGGATTTTAGTGTTGATGACTAACAACTAACAACCAACAACTAATATCTAACAACCAAATCCTACGGAGCCAAACGTTCTATCTTCCAATTCGAATCCACGAGTGTATATAGAATTCGGTCGTGCATACGACTTGGTCGGCCTTGCCAAAATTCAATACTAGAAGGTTTTAAAACATAACCTCCCCAATGTGGCGGACGAGGAACATTATCTGTTGGATATTGTTTAGACATTTCCTCATAAGCATCGTCCAATGCTTTACGATTTGCAACCACTTTACTTTGTGGAGATGTCCAAGCACCTAATTTACTTGTGCGCGGACGAGTATTAAAATAAATGTCGGATTCTTCAGCCGTTTGTTTTTCCAAAACACCTTCTATACGTACCTGACGCTCCAACTCTGGCCAAAAAAACAACAAGGCACATTGTGGATTTGCATCAATCTCCTCCCCTTTTCGGCTTACATAATTGGAATAAAAAACAAAACCATTTTCATTAAAATTACGCAACAACAAAATACGTGCAGCTGGCATTCCTGATGTTGATGCTGTAGCAACGGTCATTGCATTTGGCTCATTCACATGTGCATCTACCGCTTCTTTAAACCATTTTTCGAATTGCAAAAAAGGACTTTTATTCACATCCGATTCATCCAATGTTTGTTTCGAAAAATCGTGACGCAATGTATTGATGTATAATCTTAAATCTTCCATAATGCCTTATTTACTACTATTTATAAATTCTAAAACTCTTAATTTCAAAAAGACGTTCTCGATACGCTTCATTTCATTCCGCACTCGAACTGACTTTGACTTTTATCAATTCAAAAACTCAACAATTAAACAATTCGCTGACCTTTAACCCTCCTTATCTTTGGTCTGATGTCTTACATCTTGTGTCTAATAACTAACAACTAATTCATTTAATTTTTCAATTAATTTTTTAGATGTATTGTTAAAATACCGTTTTTGTTTGAATGCAACTACCCACTGTATTCCTTTGATGGTGTTGGTTAAAAACAACTCATCGGCACCCAACAATACATTTTGCATAATAGATATTTCATAAACCGCTATTTTG
>JBIIOB010000097.1:0-7170 GCA_044337125.1 Bacteroidia bacterium | reverse complement strand
ATAATTTAAAATAAGCTGCAAAATCGGCTACTTGATTTTCATCAGGGTTATGGTAATCAACACCCAATCCACCTCCCACATTTATGTTTTCGATAGTGATTTTATGACTTACAAACCAGCTTTGAATTTCATTCACTTTTAGGCAAAGAGATTTGAATGAACTTAAGTCTGTTATTTGCGAGCCTATATGGAAATGCAAACCAATTAGCTTTATGTTAGTAAGGTTTTTTAATTGCATTACTACATGTTCTAATTCCCATAAATTAATTCCGAATTTATTTTCTTCCAGTCCAGTAGTAATGTATTTATGGGTATTTGCATTTACATTTGGATTGATGCGAAGTGCAATGTTAGCTGTTTTGTTTTTAGATTTTGCTAATTCATTAATCACTTCAATTTCTTGTAAACTTTCGCAATTGAAACAAAAAATGTTTTGATCAAGGGCGTAATTTATTTCATCATCACTTTTTCCAACTCCTGCAAATACAATGTGTTCGGAGCTAAATTTGCATTCTACTGCTTTTTTAACTTCATTTCCGCTTACACAATCGGCACCAATGTTATACGATTTAATAATGTTCAATAATTCATTGTTTGCATTTGCTTTTAATGCATAATGCACAATAAAATTGTATTTATCACTTTCTACTTTTACTGCTTTTAATGTCTTGTTTAAAACAGTTGTGTTGTAGTAATAAAATGGTGTTTTTATTGAATTGAATTTTGAAATTAATTGTTGATTGAACATGTTTTTTGTATAAATGCTTATTTAAATAATTAAAAAAGTCCTTTGTTTAAGGCTACCAATGTGTCTTTTTTTAATTTGCTATCCACTAAAATCGATACATTGTTTTCACTACCTCCGTATGAAATCATACGGATAGGAATGTTTTTGAGCGCATCAAATATCTTAAATGCATAACCTTGTTTCTCGGCTTTAAAACTTCCCACAATACAAACAATGGTTAAATCCCCTTCGACATCTACAGTGCAAAATTCTTTAAGTTCATTGAGGATTGCTTCTAGGTTTTTAGTGTTGTCAATCGTTAATGAAACAGCAACCTCAGAAGTGGTAATCATATCGATTGGTGTTTTATAGCGTTCAAATATTTCAAATACAGCTCTTAAAAAACCATAGGCCAATAACATTCGTCCCGATTTAATATTGATTGCTGTAATTCCATCTTTTGCTGCAACCGCTTTTATGTTATCGCCCGATGTAGTTGAATTGATAACTGTTCCTTTTGCTTCGGGCTGCATCGTGTTTAGCAGTCGAACAGGGATGTTACGCATTTGAGCTGGAAGAATACAGGTAGGATGCAAAATTTTTGCTCCAAAGTAGGCTAGCTCGGCTGCTTCATCAAATGATAATTGTGCAATAGGATGTGTTTTGTCGACAATGCGTGGGTCATTGTTATGCATTCCATCGATGTCGGTCCAAATTTGGATTTCATCTGATTGGATAGCAGCACCAATAATTGTTGCTGTATAATCACTGCCGCCACGTTTTAAATTGTCTATTTCGCCAAATGAGTTGCGACAAATATATCCTTGTGTGATGAATAATTTTGTGTTTGGGTATTTTGCTAGTTCTACTTTTGCATTTTGTTCAATGTATTTCATGTCAGGCTCCTCATTATCATCGATGCGCATAAAATTCAATGCAGGTAATAATATGGAGTCAATACCAATTTCTTCCAAGTAATAATGAAACATGGCAGTTGAAAGTAATTCGCCTTGGGCAAGTATTGCGCGTTCTTCATTCACAGTAAACATATCCATGGTGAATGAACGGAGGTAATTAAAATGAGAAGCAATTAATTCATTACCCTTATTGATTGCTGTTTCTGTTTTGTAAAGTTGTTTGATAACATCGGTATACTTGGTTTCAAGTAAATCAATTAACTGATTCGCCTTGTCATTGTCTTTTGCATACAATGCATTTCCTATTTCAACCAAACTATTTGTGGTGCCACTCATGGCTGATAATACAACAATTTTAGGTGTGCTGTCGTTTATCAAATTTACCAAAGCATGCATGCGTTCGGCAGAACCTACCGATGTGCCTCCAAATTTTAAAACTCTCATTTTTTTATGAATTAACAGTAATTAACAAAGTAAAGTCAGCAAATTTATAATAATTGAGATAGAATCAAGCAATATTTATGTACTTTCGTAAGGCAAAAAAACATCCCTGCCATCTTATTTTTAATGGTAATTTAGCGCTGATTTATGTTCACATTATTAAAGAAAGAGATACGTAGTTTTTTAAGCTCACTTATTGGGTATATTACCATCACCGTTTTTTTGTTGGTGATTAGCTTGTTTATGTGGGTGCTCGAAACCGATTCGAATGTGATGGATAATGGTTATGCCAATATCGATCCCTTATTTATTTTAGCACCTTGGGTGTTTCTATTTTTGATTCCAGCCATTACCATGCGTTCATTTGCAGATGAAAAAAAGGCAGGGACAATTGAGCTACTTTTAACCCGTCCTTTAACTGATTTACAAATAATACTTGCAAAATATTTTGCTGGATTAATTTTGGTAGCATTTTCCTTAATTCCAACTTTGATTTATTATTATTCTGTGCATAAATTAGGAAGTCCGGTTGGTAATATTGATACAGGCGGAATGTGGGGCTCCTACATTGGATTGTTGTTTTTAGGAGCAGCATTTGTTTCCATTGGGATTTTTGCATCTGCCATAACTGATAACCAAGTGGTATCTTTTATTTTGGCTTTGTTTCTTTGTTTTTTCATTTATACTGGATTCGATTTTATCGGTTCCTTTTCTTTGTTCGGCAAGTTTGATACAATTATTCTTTCCCTTGGAATTAATCAGCATTATGTTTCTATGAGCAGAGGTGTTATTGATACACGCGATATGATTTATTTTTTAAGTTTAATTGCCTTGTTTGTTATTTCAACACGCACGGTTTTAGAAAGCAGAAAGTGGTAATATGAGCGGAGGAACAAAAAATAAAAAACGTGATTTGACAGCGCTAGGATTGGCGGTTGTGATTATTGTATTATTGAATTTTGTGGGTTCATTCGTATTTCATCGTTTCGATTTAACATCGGAGAAACGCTACACCTTGTCGGATGCTACCAAAAAATTATTGTCGGAAATAAATGATGTTGTGTACGTTAAAGTTTATTTGGATGGTGAATTTCCTGCTGGATTCAAACGGTTACGAAACGAAACAAAAGAAATGTTGGATGAGTTTAGAGCGTATTCAAACGATAATATTGAATATGAATTTATTGATCCATCGGTAAGTGATAATAAAAAACAGCAGAACGAAATTTATAAGCAATTATATGATAAAGGATTGGAGCCAACCAATCTGGAAGTAAAAGAGGAGAGTGGAACAACACAACAAATTATTTGGCCAGCGGCCTTGGTAACCTATAAAGGTAGAGAATTACCATGGCAATTGTTAAAAACTCAAATGGGCCAATCATCTGAAGGGCAGTTGAATAATTCGATACAAGCTTTGGAATATGAATTTGCAAGTGTTGTGCGCAATTTAAGTACTGTTTTCCGTCCACAAATAGGTTTTATTGAAGGACATGGAGAATTGGATACATTGGAAACATATGATATTGCTGCAGCTTTGAGTGATTTTTATGTTGTTAAACGGGTTGAAATTAAACAACAGTTAAAAGCATTGGATGGGTTTAAAGCAATCGTAATTGCCAAACCCGATACTGCATTTAGTGATCAGGATAAATTTATCATTGACCAGTTTATCATGAAAGGCGGGAAAGTGCTTTGGGTATTTGACCCTCTATATACCCCAGTAGATAGTTTAAGTAGAAGAGGGAATACTGTTGCAATTCCATACGAATTAGGAATTGATAAGATGCTTTACAAATATGGTGTTCGTGTAAATGATAAAATGTTATTGGATGTTCAATGCAGTGCTATCCCAATAAATAAAGCATTAAAAGGACAACAACCTCGTTTCGAATTAATGCCTTGGATTTTCTCACCTCTTTTAAATCCATTGAACGATCATCCGATAGTGAAAAATTTAGATATTATTAAAACAGATTTTGCTTCAACAATTGATACAATAGAAGTGAAAGGAATAAAAAAAACAATTTTATTACAATCTTCAAAGTATAGCAAAACCTTGGTGCAACCCGTACGTGTGGATTTAAATTATTTGCGTTATCCAATTGATGAAAAACAATTTAATGATCCATATCAAAATGTTGCTGTTTTGTTGGAAGGCGAGTTTGAATCCGTATTTAAAAACAGATTACCACCAGAAATAGCTAACGATAGTGCAATAGGATTTAAACCCAACGGTAAAAAGTCGGCCATGATTGTAATTGCGGATGGTGATGTTATTCGTAACGATGTTCAGTATTCAACAAGGAAGCCTTACCCATTAGGATTTGATAAATACACCAATCGAACTTATGGTAATCGTAATTTTATTTTGAATTGCGTTAATTATTTATGTGATGATTCAGGTTTGTTAAGTGTGCGTGCTCGTGAATTAACATTGCGTTTATTGGATAAAAAGAAAGTGAAGAATGAAGGAACTAAATGGAAAGTGATAAATACAGCAGTTCCTTTGTTATTAGTATTGGTGTTCGGTTTGATCTATTATTACGTACGTAAACGCAAATATTCTTCCTAAAATATTCTCAATTATTTAAGAAAATTATGAAAAAAAATAAAGTAGCAATTATTGTTTTGGTTCTTTTGCTAATCGCATCTGTGTGGTTTTTTCTAAACAATAAAAAAGGAACTATTAAAGAAACATTACGTGATTTTGCTGTTACAGATACTGCTTCTATCACAAAAATATTTTTAGCTGATAAAGAAAACAACTCGGTTACCTTAGAAAAAGTAAATGGAGTTTGGAAGGTAAATGGAAAGCACAATGTTCGTCCAGATGCTATTCAAACACTGTTGGAAACAATAAAGCGAGTAGATATAAAAGAACCTGTTGGGAAAGCAGCACAAGATAATGTAATTAAAAGGCTTGCAGCTAAAGCTGTACGCTGTGAAATATTCCAAAATGGTGTTTTAACGAAAGCATATTATGTAGGAACCGAAACCGCTGATCAAACAGGAACCTATATGATTTTGATTGATTTGGAAACGATGCAAGCATCTGCAAAACCATTCGTTACTTATATACCAGGGTTTGAAGGGTATTTGACCACTCGTTATTTTACGAAAGAAAGAGATTGGAGAGATAGAACTGTTTTTCAGTACATTCCTACAGATATAAAATCGGTTAAGTTGGAGGTTCCTGACAAAGCAGAAATGGGATATGAGTTAATTATTAATGGGAATAATGACTACGAACTTAAAATGAGCACAGGTAAAGTGTTATCTGGGATTGATTCGATGGCTGTAAAACAGTATCTATCCTATTTTCAGCAAATCAATTTCGAAAGCATGGATTTGGCAATGACAGATAATCAGATAGATTCAACATTGTTGGCAACACCAATTAATGTGCTAACGGTGGTTAATAACAAGGGTGAAAAAAACGAAGTAAAGTTCTTTTTAAGAAAACCTTCGAAAGAATCGTTTGACGAAGAAGGTAAATTAGTACAATTTGATTCAGACCGAATGAATGCCTTGCTTGGTGGGAAAGATTTGGTGATGGTGCAATATTATGTATTTGGAAAATTAATGCCACCGGCCGACTATTTTCTTAAAAACAAGCCAAGTACGAGTGGAAACAATTCCATATCTAAAAAATAGCCAGTTTATTAACTAAAGCTTTTGAAATCCCCATAAAATGGGGATTTTTTTGTGTTAAAAAGTCGGTTAAAACAATTCGTTTTAATGAAAAAACAATTATTTAAATGCAGTATATTTGCTAAAGTAAGTTTTACAAGCTAAACCTAATTAATTTAAAATAATACGATATGAAATTTATTGTTTCAAGTACATCATTGTTAAAACAGTTACAAGCGATTAGCGGTGTGCTAAATTCAAACAATGCATTGCCAATTTTAGATAATTTCTTATTTGAAATCGACAAAAATCAGTTAAAAGTTTCTGCTTCTGATTTAGAAACGACTATGACAACGATTATTGCTATCGAATCAAAAGATACGGGCAACATTGCTGTACCAGCTAAATTATTGTTGGATACATTAAAAACATTTGCTGATCAGCCTTTAACATTCAGCATTGATGATAAAAAATACGGAATCGAAATCATTTCGGATTATGGTAAATATAAATTAACTGGTCATAATGGTGATGAGTTTCCTAAATTACCTGCAATTGAATCAGCATCTTCATTGGAGATTGATGCAAGCGTTTTAGCTTCTGCAATCAACAAAACAATATTTGCTACCGGTAACGATGAGTTGCGTCCTGTAATGTCTGGTGTGTTCTGCCAGTTAGCTACTGATAGCATCACATTTGTTGCAACAGATGCTCACAAATTGGTGCGTTACAGAAGAAGTGATGCAAAAGCACAGAATGCTTCTTCTTTCATTTTACCTAAAAAACCTTTAAACTTATTGAAAAACATTCTATCAAGTGTTAATGGTGTTGCTAAAATTGAATACAATACAACCAATGCATTTTTTACATTTGAGAATACCAATTTGGTTTGCCGTTTAATTGATGGAAAATATCCAAATTACGAAGCGGTAATTCCAAAAGAGAATCCAAATAAATTAACGGTTGACAGAGTTTCTTTCTTGAGTTCTATCAAACGTGTTTCTATTTTCTCAAACAAAACTACTCACCAAGTACGTTTAAAAATTGCAGGTAGCGAATTGAGTATTTCTGCCGAAGATTTAGATTTTGCAAACGAAGCAAGTGAGCGTTTAACATGTCAGTATGTTGGTGATGATATGGAGATTGGATTTAACTCAAAATTCTTAGCAGAGATGTTAAGCAATTTATCATGTGAGAATGTAAATATTGAAATGAGTGCACCAAACCGTGCAGGTATTTTATTGCCAGCAGAAAGAGAAAATGATGCAGAAGATGTATTGATGTTGGTAATGCCAGTTATGCTAAACACCTAATATTATTAATTAATTTGACTAGTCCTGAAAAAAGTTGACACGGATTAGATTATAAAACTAATTAAATATTAACCTCGGAAGTAAAAACTTTCGAGGTTTTTTTCTTCCATTTTTTGAGTTTCATTTTTTGTTGTAAATG
>JBIIOB010000096.1:0-7172 GCA_044337125.1 Bacteroidia bacterium | reverse complement strand
TTACATTCTCTTGAAACCCTCCACTTAAATCGTCCAGTACAACAACATCCTCACCATTGGCAACCAAGTAATTCACCACATGAGCTCCTATAAAACCGGCTCCACCAGTTACTAATGATTTCGACATATTTTTATATTTTAGAAATTACAACATTGCAAAGGTAATGAAATGATTAAAGTATTAAAAATCGATCTATAATTGACAGTTTAATCAAAAATGCCATTTCAGATACCAAAACTAAAATAGCTCAAAGTCAATATTCTTATTCCTGAACCTCAGAATGCTCTTAATCAGCAACTTGGAATAGCCAATTTTGAGTAAATATTACAAGCTAAAATATGGTATAATTTACTAACTTTACTAGCACTATTTTCAACTGTTAGCGTTAACTCCGTTAACAGCATATTTAAAAAATTTGTCAATAAACAAAAACATATATTATACCTTTCTTACACAAGGGCCAACTTTATTTTTGGGGTTATTTATTAACTTCTTTATAACAAAAATATTAATGGCTGAAGGCAAAGGAATCTATTCAATTTTTCAGTCTGATATTGATTTGCTAACCCTATTTCTTGGTTTTACAATTTCCTCAGCAATTGTATTCTATATTTCTAACAGCAAAATTGCACTTGAAAAACTGATTGGGATTGGAATTACAGTTATTTTGATTGGTGTAGTTTTGCTTTCGTTCATACTAATAATCCTTAATTTAAGCTTTTCCCATAATTTCTTATTCCCAAAAGGCTACAATACATTGTACCATTACTTTTACCTTATTACTGCATTTGCCTTAGTAATTTCTATTTCTATAATTTCATCCATATTCCAAGGGAAATCACTATTTCGGGTAGTAAATTTCCTAACCATATTCAATTCATGCATCAATTTTTTAGTATTCGGTACATTATTTTATTTATCAATTTTCAAACATTACCCAATTTCAATCAATCAGGTACTTTTGATTTCTATTTTGATATATATCCTAAACATCCTTCTTTGGGCTTATTTTTACAAAAAGTACATAAACATTCGACCAAAATTCAATTTTGAATATACCTCAGAAATAAAACCATTGTTTATTTTTATGACTATTGGTCATATTGCACATATTGTAAATTTTTTGACCTATAAAATGGATTACTGGATTGTAGAACATTACAATGGTGCTAAAGAGCTTGGTTACTATTCACAAGCAGTTGGATTTGCACAAATGTTTTGGGCCATTACCAACCCAATTATTATAGTACTTACCCCCTATCTCACATCCAAGGATAGCAAAGAAAGTTTAGAATCGTTCAAATTTTATTCTCGAGTAAACTTTACAATAATTATAATATTAGTAGCTATTGCTGTATTGATTGCAGGCATTATTTTCCCAATATATGGTTCCGAATTTAGCAATTCTGTGCTACCGTTTAGAATTCTTTCAATTGGAATAATTATGTCATGTATAACCAAAATATTTGCCGTATATATCTATTCTCAAAACAAAATCATTTATAATCTAATTGCCTCTATTATTGCTTTTTTTATAACACTCGCACTCGACTTTATCTTAATCCCAGTTTATGGTTCAATTGGTGCTAGTATTGCCACTGCAATTTCATATACTGCACTAACAATTGCTGTATCCTATTTTTTATTCGTAAAGTTAAAAGTTGATTTTAAGAACATGTTTATACTAACAAAGGCAGATATAGCAACAATTAAAACGAGAATCCCAATAGCCATTTTCAAAAAATAAAAATGAAAACACCTAAGGAAATATCAGAATATTACGATCAATACACAGACAAACAACAACAAATGTGGCATAATGAACGCCATTATTTTTTATTAGATCAGTTGAAATTACAAGGTGTAAAGTCAAATTCTAATATACTTGAAATTGGTTGTGGTATTGGTACTATGACTAATTTAATTGCCCCACTCCTAACCAATGGTAGTTTAACATCTACGGATATTAGTCCTAAAAGCATTGAACTTGCCAAAAAAAACAACGCAAAATTCAAGAACATAAATTTTATAGCAGCGGATTCAACGAATTTACATTTTCCTAAATTAAACTACGATTTCATTGTATTATTTGATGTTTTGGAACACATTCAAAATGAATTCAGAAGTGATTTTATTAAAAACATTGCAACTGTGATGGGAGAAAACACAAAATTCCTTGTTAATGTTCCAGCTCCTCATGCACACATTCATGCCATTCAAAACTCTCCTGAATTAATGCAAATAGTAGAGGTTCCTGTTTGGGTAGAAGAATTCATTGTAATTTTAAAAAACAATGGTCTTGAAATAAAATCATTTTTCACTTATGATATGTGGCAAAAGGAGGAATATCAGTTCTACCTGATTGAAAAGGCAAAATCGTATGTTTTTGTTAAAACAATACCAGATGAAAAGTACAATCCACATTCAATAAGTAAAAGGGTAAAAAGAAAAATCGACAAACTAAAAGGTCACTAATTTCAGTTAAATGAATATTGCATTTTTTGCCGATATAAATGATAATCACAATCAAAAATGGATTGAACAAATTGCTCAATATCATTCTGTAATTGTATTTTGCGAACAGCATATTAAAATTAAAAACGAAACTTTTTTAACAAAAACGAATATTCAATTATATACTTTATTGCCGAGTACATTTTCGATAAAACATATCTTTTTTAAGGATACGGTGGTTGAACAAATAAAAACAATACTTACCGAAAAAAATATAAATATTATTCATAGTATCTATGCTATTCCATATAGCCTTTGGGCAGGTTTAGTTGAGAATCACAATCATATTATTACCACCTATGGCTCTGATATGTTAATTGACTATAAACAAAATTGGAAAAATCCAACATCTTTAAAACAATCCATTTCATTTTACTTGTTGCGAAGAGCAATTCGTAAAACATTTAACAAGGCTCAAATAATTTCAGCAACATCAACCGAACAATTAAATGTAATACGTGAATTTACAAAAGACCATTCGAAACTGTATATAACCAGAACAGGTGTTGATTGCGAAAGATTTGAGAATAGTTTTAACAAATCAATACGTAATAGTAAAGAATTTGTTTTGCTCTCTAATAGAGCTATGCGTCCATTATACAATATTGATATGATTGTTGATGCTTTTGTTTTATTGAAAAAAAGCACACAATCACAAATATTTAAGCTGGTGCTGCTAAATTACAATACAGATGAGCACTATTTAGAATTAATAAAAAACAAAATAGAATCGAATAACTTAAAATCTGAAATTGAAATTATTAACGACCTTCCCTTTGATGATTTAGTTCAGTGTTATAAAAATTCTGACATCGTTATTATGATACCTAAATCGGATGGTACTCCTGTTTCTGGAGTTGAAACACTTGTATCGAAAAAACCGCTTATTATGGGAGCGTTAAAATATGATTCCGACTTATTTAATTCGGATACAATATGGCAACTCGAAAATAATAGTGCCGAATCTTTGTGTCAAAAAATAATTGAAATTTTAAATTGTCCGATTGAAATAATCAACAATAAAACTGAAATTGGTTATACAGTAGCCATTAAAAATGCTTCTCTTAAATCGGAAATAACTAAAATTGAACAATTTTATCAAACTATACAAACCAAAAATGAGCACTAACTATAGAATTTGTTCAAAATGTATACTAGATACAAATGATGACTCTGAAATAGTATTCAATGAGGAAGGAGTTTGTAATTACTGTCTTTCGTATGAAGAAACTGCGAAAAAAAACAGTCTTGATGATAAGGAAGACATCGATCGAAAATTAGCCGAACTAATTTCAATGATTAAGGAGGCTGGGAAAGGCCAAAAGTACGACTGTGTATTAGGTGTAAGCGGAGGAGTTGACAGTACCTATGTTGCCTACAAGGCGAAGGAATTAGGTTTACGCCCCTTAATTGTTCACTACGACAATGGATGGAACTCTGAATTAGCGGTAATGAATATTGAGAATATAGTAAAGAAACTGGATGTTGACCTATATACATTTGTAAATGATTGGAATGAGTTTAAAGATTTACAACTTTCCTTCTTCAAAGCTTCGGTAATTGATATTGAATTAATTACGGATCAAGCCATTTTAGCAGTGACTTATAAAGTCGCTAAAAAATACAATATTAAATACATCCTCAGCGGCTCAAATATAGCAACTGAAGAAATTTTACCGAAAAGTTGGTACCATTGGAAAATTGATGTACTGAATATTTTGGCAATACATAAAATATTTGGCAAAGCTAAAATCAAAAATTATCCAACATTAGGTTTTTTCGAGCATTTATATGTGACTAGAGTTTTAAAAATAAATAATTTACACATTTTAAATTATTTACATTATTCGAAAGCGGAAGCAAAAGAAACCATAATAAATAAACTGAATTGGAAAGATTATGGTGGAAAGCACTATGAATCAATATTCACTAGATTTTACCAATCCTATATTTTACCTGTTAAGTTTAAAGTCGATAAACGGAAAGCGCATTTATCAACATTGATATGTTCTGGACAAATTACAAGAGAGCAGGCCTTAAAAGAATTACAGTTACCCTTTTACGATCCAGAAAAACTAGCAGATGATTACGAATATGTAGTAAAAAAATTAGGATTAACTGTTGCTGAATTTGAAGCATTGATGGCCTTACCAATAAAAAAACACACAGAATACCCATCTTATTTTAATAAACACTATAAATACCAATTATTGCTATCTAAGTTTTTAAAACCAATTACTAAATTCATAAAGAAATAATATGATCACAATTATAGACTATGGAATTGGAAATATTGGTTCCGTAAAAAACATGTTAAAAAAAGTGGGCCAAAAGTCGTTGATAACCTCTAACCTAGAGGAAATTGAAGCTGCTGAAAAATTAATACTACCAGGTGTAGGAGCTTTCGACTATGGTATGGAACAGCTTAGTAAACATAATTTAATTGACACACTAAACAAAAAAGTTCTAATCCAGAAAACGCCAATACTTGGCATTTGTTTAGGAATGCAATTGTTTTCGAAAAAAAGTGAAGAAGGTCAAAAGAATGGTTTAGGATGGATTGATGCTGTAACGAAAAAATTTGATTTCAGAAACAATGAAAATTTAGCTATTCCGCATATGGGATGGAATGACATTCATATTAAAAAACAATGTAAACTAACACAGGATTTGCCGAATGATAGTCGATTTTATTTTGTACACTCCTATCATATGGAATGCATAAACAAGGAAGATGTACTCGCAACTTCTAATTATGGTTATGAATTTACCTGTTCAATTGAAAAAGACAACATTTTAGGGGTACAATTCCATCCCGAAAAAAGTCATAAATTTGGAATGCAGCTACTTAAGAATTTTGCAGAACACTACTAAGAATATGAATCGGGTAAGGGTTATTCCAACATTATTGATTGACAAAGGCGACTTGGTGAAGACCATCCGTTTCAAAAACAAACAATACATTGGAGATCCTATTAACGCGATAAAAATTTTCAATGAAAAAGAGGTCGATGAATTAGTATTATTGGATATTTCAGCTACCCAAAACAATACCCCACCCAACTATTCTTTAATTGAATCAATTGCTTCAGAATGTTTTATGCCTTTGTCGTATGGTGGAGGTATTTCTGATATTGAACAAGTAAAGAAATTATTCAAAAGCGGGGTAGAAAAAATTGTTTTAAATAGTGCTTGTTTTAATAATACAAAATTAATTCAGGAAATTTCATCCACTTATGGTAAACAAAGTGTTTGTATTAGCATTGATGTAAAAAAAGACATTTGGGGAAACTTTAAGGTTTATCGAAACAATGGAAAAACAAACACACATTTAAACCCAATCCATTTTGCACTTAAAATGGAAGAATTAGGTGCTGGTGAATTGATTCTAAACTCCATTGATAAGGATGGTACATATGAAGGATATGAATATGAACTCATACGACTGCTTTCAAAAACAGTTAAAATTCCAGTAATTGCACTTGGTGGTGCAGGTAAAATTGAGGATTTAAATAAAGCGCTAGAATACGGTGCATCTGCAGTAGCAGCAGGAAGTCTATTTTCGTTTTATGGTAAATTAAAAGCTGTTTTAATCAACTATCCAACGCAAGAGGAACTTAAAGAAAAGGTATACAACTTTAATAGAACAAAAAATAAAGAACTTAACATTCTTCATATTACGCCCTGGTATCCAACCAAATACGATACAAAAAAGGCACTTTTCATTAAAGAAAATTTCGATGCTATCAACAATTTTTCAAAAAACTACCTTTTACATTTTGAAATTAGTATTAAGAATAGAAAAAAGGAAGAATCATATCAACTATCAAAAGAAGAAGAAACAATTTGCATTAATTCTCCCTTTAAAATTTGGTTTTTAATTGAAATAATAGCCCTTTTTAGTTTATTGAAAAAATTAAAATCTATAAATGTTAAAGAAAATTTCGATCTCATAAACTTCCACATTGCATATCCTTTAGGTGTGTATGTTAATTTGATTCAAAAAATCTATAATAAACCTATTGTTATTTCAGAACATTGGACAGCATATCATTTTAATTTCTATTCACCTACCAACCGATATGGCTTAAGTAGAATAAAAAACATTTTCAATCATAAAATACCAGTCATTACCGTTTCTGAAGCGCTTGCCGAAGACATAAAACAGTTTTCACAGAAAAAAGAAATTCCATTTTATACACTTTTTAATATTGTTGATACTTCCATTTTTAATTGCAAAAACGATTGTTTTCCCATTGAACCAACTTTCTTTATGCTCAACATGTGGTCTGCCATAAAACAACCATTCATTGGGATTGACGCGTTTATTGAAGTATTGAAACTTTTTCCAACAGCAAAATTAAAAATTGGTGGTTTTGGTCCACTTTGGGATGAAATAGAAGAATATATTAAGGACAAAAAGCTAGAAAATTCTGTCAAACTTCTTGGAAAGCTCAGTAAACAAGAAATTGCTTATGAACTTAATTCAACAACAGCACTTCTTCATACTTCAAAATATGAAACATTTTCAGTAATTTCGGCTGAAGCAATTTGTTGTGGGGTTCCTGTAATTGCATTAAATAGTGGTGGAATTCCTAGTTTTATAAATGACCAGAACGGTTTCTTGCATAGCGATGATTCTTTATTTGGTTGGAAA
>JBIIOB010000095.1:0-7201 GCA_044337125.1 Bacteroidia bacterium | reverse complement strand
CCTTTTGTAAATTGGTAACCTAAACCAACTCCTACATAAGGCATAAATCTCCATTTTGGATTTTTACTTCCCTCTGCTAGGGTTTCATAACTACCATCATAAATGTCGTTTAAACGAGATAAAACATCTGTTTTACTTCCATTTCCTGCAGAATCAACCAATGCATAATTATAACGTTTATTATTTTCATCCAACTGGTCAATTTTAGTAACGGCTTTCACTAAACCGGCTCCACCAAACACATACATTAAAATGTTTGTTTTACGTCTTAATTGATTGGCACCAATTTTAATTTCCAACGAAAATTCGCTTAAGGAAGTTTTATAATTTTGATAAACAAAACCACCATTTGTGTAATAATTAGAAGTAGTATCGTTTTGCCCATTTAATGCAAAATTATTTTTTAGGCCAAATGATTTTTGATAATCTTGACCATAAGTTGTTGAACCTAAATATCTAAATCTCCAGCCCCAAAACAATGGACTTGTTTCATTGTAACAATAGCTTTGTCCGAAAGTTAAACCAAAACCAGGTCCTAGTTTTTTCATTTTCACATCGCTTTTAAGCCATGCAGCTCCGCCATTTATTCCAAATTCCCAAGGGTGAGGATTTTGAGCAATTGAATCGCTAAAACTTAACAAGCTTAGGATAACAATCAAAAAAGAGTATATTTTTTTCATAATTAGTGGTTTTAGCATCGACATTACATTTTTTATGCCGAAAATCTTATTTTATTTTATTCTAGAAATTTTAAATTCGGTCCGTCTGTTTTTTGCATGTTCTTCTTCTGCACACTCAACGCCATCGGTACAATTGTTTACCAAATTCGATTCACCATTTCCTTTATAAACAATACGTTTCCTTTCAATTCCTTTTGAAACAATATATTCAACAGCTGAACGTGCGCGTTTCACCGAAAGCTGCAAATTATAGTTTGCTGCACCACGGGAATCGGTATTTGCAGACAATTCAATTTTTACTTTTGGATTTTGTTTCATAACCACCACCACTTTATCAAGCGTAACTTGCGCCTGAGGAAGGATGTTAAATTTGGCAAAATCATAATATATATTCTCAAGGTTGATTACGGAATCAGCCAAATTATTATTAACAGCATTCATTGCAATCAACCATGGATCTTCTTCATAAACAACACCCATACTTTTTTGTTCGCTTGCTAAGAGAGTGAAATTAAATGCACCTTGATAACGTTTAAATTCTTTAATTATATTTCCTTGCTCATCTGTCAAGTATAAAGTCGCAAATGGCTTAACCACTTCTTCGTTCTCATCCAATGAAAATTGCAAATCTTTATTGGCTTGTAAGCCAGTAAATTTAAATTCACCCAAACTTCCTGTTTTTGTAGATTTAATAATTTGTCCCGATTCATCCATTAAATTAATAGTTGCATTTGCTAAAGGAGCTTTGGTGTCTGTCAGTAATTTTCCTTTCATATCAAATTTCAAATCTTTGCTTGCAATATTAAGACTTGGGTCTTCAGCCGAAAGTGTTCCCAATCTTTTCTGCTCACTAGCTAAAACAGTAAACTTAAACTCACCTTGGTATTTTTTAAATTCTTTAATGATTTTCCCTTTAGAATCTGTTAAGTAAAGTGTTGAAAATGGTTTAACGGCAGCATCATTCTCATCGATTGCAAATAATAAATCTTTATTGGCTGGTAGATTTGCAAATCTGAATTCGCCTGCATTCCCTGTTTTAGTTGTTTTTAAAATCTGACCATTCTCATTCACCAAATTGATAGTAGCATTTGCTAAAGGGGCTTTTGCATCGTTCAACAATCTACCTTTCATATCAAATTTAAGATTGCTATCCATTGCAGTCATTTGATCCAAAGCACTATTATCACCCGACAACATCGTATATACAAAATCAGCTTCCGGTTGACTAATCATTGTAGCCATTACCTTACCATCCTTATTCGTTATTTTCACTACCGTTCCTGCAGGAAGTTTGATTTCTGATTGTTTTAATCTAAGTGAATAATTCTCATTAGGAGCTAAATCAGTAAATACAAAAGCTCCTAATTTACTTGTTAATGCAGATTGCAATAATTCACCTTTTGCATTATACAAATACACATTTACCTCTCCCAATGGTTTTTCTGGATTGCCACCATAAAGAACATTTCCCGCAATTGCAACCGGTTTATTTGATTTCACAATTGGTTTTAGAGCAGGATCTTCAGCATAAATAGTTCCCATTCGTTTTTGATCAGCAGGCAATAATGTAAATTTAAATTGTCCTTGATAACGATTGATTTCTTTGATTATATTGCCTTCGCTATCTGTAATATATAAGGTTTTAAATGGTTTTAGCTGTTCTTCATTTTCATTTAATGAAAAATTCAAATCCTTATTTGCTTGTAAACCATAAAACTTAAACTCCCCCATTGTATTGGTTAAGGTCGATTTTAGAATAACTCCATTTTCATCCACCAAATTAACTGTAGTATTGTTTAAAGGATTTTTTAATTCATCTAACAATTTACCTTTTAAATCCAGTCGTAATTCTGAATCCGTAACGCTTAATTGTTTTAAGGAATTATTTTCGCCAGCCAAAAGTGAAAAGACAAAACTTCCCTTTTCATTTACATTATTTGTTCCGATTACCTTGCCATCCTTGGTAGTCAACTTAATTTTCGCATTTGGTGAAAGCTTAGCATCTGACTCATCTAATTTTACTAGGAAATTTTTATCAGAAGGTAAATCAGTAAATACAAATGAACCATTTTCATTAGTGGTAGTAGTTTGAATAACTTCCCCTTTTTCATTTATTAAGTTCACTACAGCATTTGCAATGGGTTTAGACGGATTATCATCCAACAATAAATTACCAGCGATACTTACATCATTTGAATTTAAATCAGGCAATGAATTCGGATCAGCTGGCAAGTTTTGAAATATAAATCGCTCACCTCTATCATTAATAACTGTAACACGAATTATTTGTCCTTGATCATCTGCTAAAAAGTATTTTTTCTTAGCCGCAACTGCAGGATCACTTTCATCAAGTTTAACCAAATATTTGTGTTCAGGATCCAATCTATCAAATTTAAAGTAACCAGTAGAATCGGTACTTGATACTGCACAAATCACCTCATCTCCTTCTTTGTAAAGCATTACTTTGGTATTTTTAACTGGATCATTCAAATCTCTGCTAAATAAAATTTTACCAGAAACTGCAATAACTTTATTTAAACAGCCGAATTCATAAATATCGTCAGAGCCTTTCCCATTTTTTCTATCGGAAGAAAAATACCCTTTTGAAAAATCTTCATTAGTAAATACAATTCCAAAATCATCTGTTGTTGAATTCAATGGAATATTCAAATTTTTAATCGCAGTATATTTACCATCAATTTTATTAGCTGAATAAATATCTAAACCACCAAATCCAGCATGTCCATCAGAGGAGAAATAGAGCTTTCCATCCTGACGAACTGAAGGAAACACTTCTGTACCAGATGTATTTACTTCATCCCCTAAGTTTACAGGAACACCCCAGTCTTCACCTTCCTTTTTACATACATAAATATCCATGCCTCCAAATCCTCCAGGCATATCGGAAGCAAAAAACAACCATTGACCATCAATTGAAATACTTGGATGAGCAACAGAATAAGAAATATCATTGTACTTAAATGGTTGAAGTTTCCCCCACTTATTTTTTTTCAACTGACTAATAAATAATTTAGGTCTATTAACAAAATTTGGATCCTTTTTATTCAGGATGTAGTTTACACGAGTAAGGAACATGGTGTTTCCATCACTGCTAAAACAAACTGGACCATCGTGATATTCTGTATTCACAAGCCATGAGAATGATTTAGCTTTTTTAGAAACGGTAGTTTTTCCATCGGGTTGAGTTTTCATTTCCGTCTCGAAGACATTTAAAAATGGAGTATTATCCCATGAATACGTTGAATTATTTACCAAATCTTGCGAACGATTCGAGGTAAATACTAATTTATTTTTGTAAACAAAGGGTGAAAACTCAGCATGAACTGTATTGATATTATCAAGTGCTGTAACAACAAATTCTTGTGTTTGTGAAATCCATGTTTTTATTTCACTAAATGATTTTAAGGAAATTTCTGTTTTTTTATCTTCGGGAACCGCTTCGGCATATATTTTAAGTTGCTCACGTGATTCATCCCGTTTTCCATTAGCCTTTAAAACTTGGCCATAAAAAAAATGGTTGATTGGTCGGATGTCTGATTGTTTCATCAGGCGGGCATAATACAACTCGGCCGTTTCATAATCTTTTATTTTTCGGTAGGAATAAGCTATTTTTTCTAGAGCTTCTGTACTTTCTTTTTTCTTAAGTGCTTTTTTGTAGAGGTCAATTGCTTTGGCATATTCAAAATTTTCATAATGCGTATTCGCACGCTTAAGCTGAGCAAAAGCTGCTGAAACAAACACTATAAAACATATTAAGAATAATACACTCTTTTTCATACCACATCTATCACAACACCTTTAAGCTTAAAAATAAGCATGTCGTGGAGATAACATTTTTGATTTTTTAATATTGAAATCATACCCTAGCATAATTTCATGACTTCCTCTACCTACTCTTGCAATCTTGCTTAATCCAAAATCAAACGCATAACCAATTTTAAACTTTTCAGTAGCATAAAATTGAGTATAAGCAACTAGGGATTTATCGGAGCGAATTGAAGCCCCTACCCATAATTTTTTCTGAATTAAAAAACTAAAGTTAACATCTGCATTTATTGGAGCACCTTGAACTGCTTTCACAACAAGTGAAGGGTTAAATGTTAGTTTGTCATTAATTTCCCAGCCTTTTCCAATTGTAAAAATTAAATGTGGAGAAAGATGGGCATTGTCGCCATTTAAATTAGAGATGGTGGTTAATCGACCGTTATAAAGATGTGTTGCTGCCAAACCAGCATAAAAGGTGCGTGTATGATAATACAAACCAGCATCTGCCGTAGGAACCACAGTTGATGTTCTGTTTTGTGTATTGTAAATATCACCTTGATCTTTGTAATTTATTTCATTCCAATTATAAACATATTGATATACTCCAGCACGAATTCCTAGCGCTAATTTTCCATTTCCAATTTGAAGACGGTAGGCATAAGAACCCATAACGCCAATACTACTTTTTGGACCTATTTGATCAGCTACCAAGGCAAAACCTAAGCCCACTTTACGTTTACGTGTTGGTCCGTGAATGGAAATTGTTTGAGTATTTGGTGCACCATCTATTCCAGTCCATTGACTACGAAGAAAAACTGCTGCATTGATTGCATCTTTACTTCCAGCATAAGCAGGATTCAAAACCATTTGATTGAACATATACTGGCTGTATTGAGGATCTTGTTGGGCAATAGAATTCTTGCTCCAGCAAATAGCTAGAAGTAAAAATAATAAAACAATATGCCTCAATTTATTCATCTTAATTTGTTAATTCAATCCAACCTTTAAATTTTTTATCACCTACTTCTACTAAATAGAAATAAGTAGCATCTGTCATTCGGTTTCCATTTTTATTTTTCCCATCCCAAACAACGGTGGTGTTATCATAATTTTTTCCTTCCCAAATTAAATCACCCCAACGATTATAAATAGAAACCATGTTTTGCGGAAAATCTGCAACACAATCAATTACCCAAGTATCATTATTTCCATCTCCATTAGGTGTAATACCATTATAGAAATTACACAAAATAGAGATACATTCAACTTGATCTTCCGTAACGACCACTACTCCGCTTATCATGGATAAACTATCCGATATGGTATATTGATAAGTACCAGGAGGCAAATTGCTTGCAACATTTGTATCACCAACGATAGCTGGATTCCAAGTGTAAGTAACATTACCAACCGCATTTAAAGGAGTTAATGCAACACTTCCATTATTTCCACCAATACAAGTTGAATTAACACTTGCCTGAGTAACACTTAAGGTTCCTGCAACTGCATTTGGTTGCTGGAAACCTTGTGTAACTGTTTTAATTACAAAAGGAGAACCTTGTGTATAGGTTTCTGTCATTACTTCACCCACCGTATAATCAACCGTTCCCCATGGAGCAGTACCCGTACCACCAGTACTACCTATGACCTGACGAGGGTTAGGTTGTACTTGTGCGATTATACTATATGAAAAAAGCATAAAAAACAAGAGTGATATGTAATTAACGACTTTCAATTAATCTGCTTTTGTAACTGTATAAGTAATAATTACTCCATATAGCCTATGATTTTGCAATAACAATTGTCTACTATTAAATGTTACATTGTATGCATAAAGAGTATTATCGACTACTGAACTTAAAACTCCTGATGCAACATTCTGAACTGATGTTGATACCCCTGTTGTGCTAGCCGTTGCTCCAACACTTGTATTAAATCCAGAAGAAAGTGTAGTACGTAACAATGAAACTGTAAGATCATAGGTTGCATCATTATCATAAACAAATGCTTCAATACCAGTAATTGTGGCTCCATCAGGTAGACTTAACCCTGCGGATAAATAGCCTAACAAACCAGCACCACCACCATCTATAAATGCAAAGTTAGAAGTTGCTGTACTACCTTTTGTATAGGAAGATGAAACAGAAGAAAATGCAGCAGAAGAAACACTGTAATTTTTCGTTTTAGCAGTCAAGTAATTATAATCGTTACCTCCTGGAATTTGTACGTTCCCCTCAACTCTTAACATTGCAGTAGTAGGAGCAGCAGTGGTGCCTATACCAACATTACCGTTATAATACACCGTCATTCTTTCGATAACTGCTGCTGTATTTAATTGTGATGTAGAGAATACAAGATTTGAACCAGCAGCATTTATAGCTGTAAAACCTTGTGCTGCTTTTGCTGATATAGCAGCACCTAATTGCATAGATCCATTAAACGAATTATACCCATAAAAATCGATATAACCTAAGCCATCACCACTATTAACCGCTGCAGGAACCGCTTCTGTACCTCTTCCTTTTTGAAATGCTAATGAACTGGCAAAATTACTAGCTCCATAACCTTTTATTGATTGTAAGGTAGAGCCTGCTGTATTTGATGACAGTGTCAATGAATGCGTTGGTGTAGTGGTCCCAATACCTACATTACCACCAGTACTCGGAACTATGATTGCGTGATTACTGGTCGCGCCAGAAGCACTGAAAAAACCCGCAACATTTGTACTTGTAGTT
>JBIIOB010000094.1:0-7211 GCA_044337125.1 Bacteroidia bacterium | reverse complement strand
ACCTTACAGAGCAATACGAACAAGGCGCTATATTTATCAAAAAAATAGAACCTGAACTAAAAAAGATAGATATTAAATTTAGTCCTGCAATGTTTGACTTGTTCTTTATGATGGCAGTTATTTATTTAGGGAATGAAGATTACAAAGCAGCAATTAAATGGCTAAATAAAATTTTAAATCATGAAAAGGATGTAAATCTTCGAAGGGAATTACAAATAAATACCCGCTTGCTTTATTTGATTGTTTTATTGGAAAAAGAGGATTTATTTTTTGAGAATCAATATTTATCAGTGAAGCGTTTTTTAACAAATGAAAAAGAGTTTAAAAAACAATTACTAACCTTTGAAGCGATTAAGATATTATCGGACCAAAGGAGAAGTGCCACAAAAATTAAACGCTTAAATCAATTGCTAGTAGGCATAAAACAATTAAGTACTAAAGCAACAGTGGATTCTTTAAATCCACAATTTGATTTTGAGCTTTGGATAGAAGGGCAGATGATTCATAAAAAATTAAAATAAAAAAAAGCCCTCCAGTTAGAGGGCTTTTTAATTATTGAATAATCATCTTAATTATTTCACTTCTATTTCCTTGTTGAACAGTAACAAAATAAATTCCTGCTTCAAAATTATCGATACGAATGATTCGTTCATTTGTAGTAAGGTTTAATTCTTGAAACACCCTTCGTCCTGCAATGTCAAATATTGTTATGTTTTCAATTGCTTCATTAGAGGTGATATGAATAGTTTCTTTCGCTGGATTTGGATATAGTTTAACAATAGGTCCTGAACTATATTCAATTGCTGATGTTACTGTAACAGCTAAACAAGTAGAGGTGTCAGTACATCCATTTTCTGTTATAATAACAGCATAGCTTCCGTTTGTTAATGCAGTAAAACTTTGTCCGTTTTCTCCATTAATTAAGGCATTGCCGTTTGTACAGTCTATCCATTGGTAGGTTGCTGTTGCGCTATTTGCAGTTAGGACATTGCTACTCTGATTGATTACAACGTCTACTGTATTTACTATTAGTGTTGTGGTGATAATGCTATCACATCCATTGATGATTTGTAATGTGGAAACATAGGTTCCAGCAGTTGAAACAAATGTCCCATTTGGTAGCTCATAGCTTGTTCCACTGCAGATGGTAATGGATTCGGTATTAGCATAGGTTGGCATTACTGTAAGGTCGGTTGTAATTATACTGTCGCAGCCATTTATTGTTTGGAGATTTGATGTGTATGTTCCAGTTGTTGATACAATCGTTCCATTTGGTAAGGTGTAATTTGTTCCTTGGCAAATAGATGCACTTTCATTAATATTAAAGGTTGGAGTAACGACTAATGTTGTTGTAATAATACTATCACAACCATTTATTGTTTGGAGGTTTGATGTATAAGTCCCACTTGTGGATACAACAGATCCACTCGGTAAAGTATAATTTGTGCCTTGGCATACCGAGGCATTTTGATTTACACTAAATGTTGGAGTAACAGAAAGGGTAGTTGTAATTATGCTATCGCAACCGTTTACTGTTTGGAACGTGCTGTTATACGTTCCGGCAGCTGTAACGGTTGTTCCACTTGGTAATAGATAAGAAGAACCTTGGCATATAGAAGCATTAATGGCAGTAACATTGCTAACGCATGGTGAATACTTAACAGAGAAGTTATATGGATTTGAGTTTGCGCTAATATTGTTGATTGCGATACCGAAATTCATATCTGTTGCATCACTTTGTTTACCTGAAACAAATATATCATTCGTTTGATTTACCACTAATTTTTCAAATTGACTCGTGTTTGCACTTGTACCAAAGTTTTTGGCATAAACAACTTGACCATTTGCATCGTATTTGGCTATAAACACATCATAATTTGTTCCTCCATTACTACTAATTTGATAGGTGTATGGAGGATTGGTGTTAAAATCAAAATCAAAAGAGCCGCGTAAAACGCCTGAAAAAATGATTTCATTCGAGTTAGTTGTTGCTGCTCCTAAAAATTTCGTGTTGCCCATTTGAGCTTCTTTTGACCAAACGAGATTGAAAGCATTATCATATTTAGCAACAAAATCTACGTTGGAAGTTGTTGGACTAGTTCCTGCTGTTACATCTAAATCCATTGTTGACTCAGTTTTTCCAACGATAATTAAATTGTTATTTGCATCAGAAGTCATTGCAGCTATGTAATCCACATTTCCATTTGAAGATAAGACATGGTTATTAAGGATAGTACCATTTGGTGCAAATTCCAACAATAATATATCATAGTTACCTAAAACGTTATAGGTAAATCCATTTGATAAATTAATCGTTCCGCCAATTGTAAAACCAACCACAGGATTGCCATTTGGTTTAACTGTTTGTTCGCCATAGCTAAACCCGTAGTTCACCGGTCGAGCGTTAGGAAATGCATTGTACCATGCGAAATTTAAATTGCTATCATATTTTGCTACAAATGAATTTTTAGTTCCAGCAGCAGAAACAGTATCTGAACCTGGTGTGTTCGAAAAGTGCGCACCATACGAAAACACACCTGAAACAATAACATTATTTGAGTTATCGCATGATAGGTGATACAACTCAAATAAGTAGGTTTCGATGTTGAACATTTTAGCTGTGATAAAATTTCCAAGGGAATCGTATTTTGCAATGTACATCCCATTTGTATTGATATTAAATGTTCCTGCAGATGGATTCAAATCCACAGGCGCTCCACCAAATGTGTAACGAGCATAACCAGCCATGTAAACGTTTCCTGCATTATCAGTTGCAATGTCTTTAACGGCAAATTCTGCTGTGGTTTGAAATAAATGGTAGAAAACTAAACTTCCAGCACTATTGACTCTGCTAATTAAAACTTTTTGGCCAGCAGTGCTGCCTCCGACATAAAAATTTGGAATTTGAGGGTTCGGATTGATGGAATCGCTAAAAGTATAGGCATGAAAAGCGCCACCACTTAAATCGGGTGCAATGCATGTATTAAAAGCGCTAGAGCTAAATTGGATGCGGGTTGCGTTAGCCCATTTGTATTCAAGTTGTGCGTTAAGCAACAAGGGTAAAACAAGCATTACTGAGAGTAATAATTTTTTCATGGTTATCGTTTTTTGATTTATAAAGCCAAATAACGATATCAAGCATGAGTAGCCAAACAATTGTGTCGGGAGCGGACTAAAATTTAGTGAATGGGGTAAAAATAAGGGTAAAAAACTACAATAAATTAAACTTCGAAACCACCTCTGAGCGATGGTTTTCGGATAAAGGAATTTCGGTTTTGTCTATTAATACTGATTTAGGAGAAATTGCACTTATTTTATTACTGTTTGCTATGTAGGAGCGATGTGTTTTAATAAAACCGAATGGTTCCAAAAGTTCAAATAAACTTTTTAGCGTATGAGGTACAATGTGTTTTTTGTTTTCTAAATAGATAATGGAATAGTTATCCATTGCTTCTGCATAATGAATATCACTGTAGAAGATTTTAATCAGAACACTTTTATCTTTAATAAAAAAGGAATCTGAAACAGGCTTTTCAACCTCTGCTTTAATGGTTGTTGATTTATACAAAGCAATTTCGATATTGCTAATGATGTCCTCCTTTGTAAATGGTTTGGTTATAAATCCTGCTGGTGTGGTTAGTTTTACACGATCAATGGTTTTTTTATCGGTATTTGAGGTTAGAAAAACAATTGAAAGGTTTGGTAATTTATTAAGTTGATTTGCTATGTCCACACCATCAATAGAGCCGCCAAGATTAATATCGAGTAACACAATGTTTGCCTGATTGTTTTTGAAAAAAGCCAATGTGTCTTCTGCAGTATCAAAAATACCTAGCACTTCATATCCTTCTTCTATTAAAAGCTGTTCGATATGGTCTGCTATTAGAGCTTCGTCCTCTACAATTACAATACTTGCTTTACTCATAAATTTTGAATCGTTTAATTTCAAATGTGTTGGTTACTCCATTTTCTGTTTGTGTATTCCAATTTGCATTTAATTGTCGACAAAGTGATTTTATCATTTTTAATCCAAACGAGGTGGATGTTTGGTTGCTATCCATACCAGAACCATTATCGCTAATCTTTAAAACTAATAAACCCATCAAATGTTCAATTTTAATCACAATTTTCCCTGAAGGTGATTGTTTAAAAGCATGCTTAAAAGAGTTTGTAACAAGTTCATTTATAATTAAGCCAAGAGGGACTGCTGTATTTAAATCTACCCATAAGGTAGGTATTTCATATTGCATTTCAATGTTTTTATCGGAAGTAGAAAACGATTTTTTTAGACCTGAGGACAACTCTATAATATACGAGTTCATTTCCACTTTTTCTACATTTTCGGATTGATATAAAAACTGATGTAGGATGGCAATGGACTCCACCCTTTTTTGAATGTCTTGTATGTGCGAAACAGCAGTTTCATTGTTGATGGATTTTAATTGTAATTCAATAATACTGGTTATTAATTGCAAGTTGTTTTTTACACGGTGATGCACTTCACCCATCATCATTTCTTTTTGTTTAATAATTTCTTCATCCAAAATATTCTTTTCTTTCAGGAGCGTATTAATTTTCTTTTTCGAAAGATAGGCCCACAAAATAAAAGCAATTATAATAATGGAGAAGAATGAAATAGCGAAGAGTAAAATGCTTTTAGTGTTGCTTTTAGAAATCTCATTTTCTTTTTCAGCTTGTATGCGTAAAATTTCATTTTCTTTTTTCTCTATTTCATATTTAGTTTGAATTTCGGCAATAGTGGAGTTCCTGTTTTCATTTAATATACTGTCTCTTAGTTCGGTGTATTTTGTTAGAAATTGATGTGCTTTTTGGTAATTACCCATTTCGGAATAGACCACGTTAAGCGTTTCGTAGGCAAATTGTTTCCTATTTAAAAGTTGATTTTTTTCACAAACTTCTAAATCTTTAAAGGCAAATGATTCGGCTAATGCAAAATTTTTCATCTTTAAATAGGTGTTTGCAACAGCATTGAAGTAAGCAGATATCCGTTCTGAATTTGGATATTGTTTTAAATAAATTTCATTTTTTTTGTAGTAATCTAGTGCTTGTGCATACTCTTCTTTTGAATAATGGATTTTAGCAATATTGGAATAACTAGACATTATTCCAGATGTATCCTTTAGTGATGTATAGATGGCAAGTGCCTTGTTGTATAATTGAAGTGCTTCATCCAAACTATCGATATACGTATACACAATTCCTATATTGACCAATGAGCCTGTAGCGCTTATTTTATCTCCTGTTTTTTCATCTATTTGTAATGATTTTTTTAAGTTGAAAAGGGCTTCTGGATAATTGTATTGGGCATAATACATTAATCCTAAATTGTTATAAGAAAAAGATAATCCAGAAGAATCTTTTATTTGTTCTTGTTGCTTGATTGCACTTAAAAATAATGGCAGTGCTTTTTCGGGATAACCGCTGATATCATAAATTACAGCAAGTTTACTTTGTGCTTCTGCTGTTCCTTTTTTGTAGTTAAGTTGGTTGGCTAGTTTTAACGCATTTTCAGCAATTTTTTTGGAACTATCTGTATTGCTGAAACAGAGTTCCCATGAAAGTTTGTTGAGTGCATCTACCGATTGTGTATTTTGAGCACTAATTGAAGTAGTAAAAGAAATCAAAAACAGCGTAAAAATTAGCAAGTAGTTCAATTTGGTTGACCAATTAAGTTTCAAAAAAATATTTACCCTTTGCTTTGCTAACATCCTTTATTATCAATAATTTTATTTACGGATAAATTTAATGTATATTTTTTGAATGATCATTTTTAAGGCTATAATTCACAAGTTTGATAGAAAGGGAGAGAAGACCGGCTGGAACTACATTGAGGTTCCTGCAGATATTGCAAATAACCTTAAGCCGAAGAATAAAATGTCATTTAGAGTCAAAGGGTTATTAGATGATTTTCCAATTGCCCAAGTTGCCTTAATACCTATGGGTGAAGGAGTTTTTATTCTTCCATTAAATGCAGTTATTCGTAAAGGTGTTCGGAAAAAGGAAGGAGCGATGCTTTCAGTAAAAATAGAAGAGGACAAATCGGCAATACAATTGGACTCAGATTTTATAACTTGTTTAAAAGACGATGTTGATTCAGAAAGCTATTTTAAAACCTTAACAAAATCTCATCAGCAATATTTTTCGAAATGGATTGCAAGTGCAAAAACGGATGAAACAAAGGCTAAACGAATTGCAATGGCTGTAAATGCACTTTCAAAGCAGATGGGTTATCCCGAAATGATTCGGGCAAACAAAGGGAATAAAGTTAGTTAGTTCCAACCTTTATTTTTTGACCTGGCATTAATGTGAATTTTGCACCAAACTTATTTAACCGTTTTAGCTCATCAACAGTAGTTTTGTTGGTTTGCGCAATTTTAAATAAAGTATCACCTTTCTTTACGGTATATAATTTATACCCTCCTTGTGATTTTGTAGTGGTGTTTGTGCTTGCTGAGGCACTAGTTGTAGCTCCTGTTGTAGCTGGTTTTTTGCCATAAACATAAATGGTTAACTTCTTTCCTGGCTTAACGGTGCTGCCAGTGATGCTATTCCATTGTTTGATATCAGCCACTGTACAACCATATCGTTTTGCAATCGTGCTTAAATGTTCGCCACTTTTAACGGTATGAACTTTCATGGTTTCTTGTGAAGCAAGCACCAATTGACTATTTAAGCTATCGTTGTTTAAGAAATTATAAATTTTGTTTTCGTTGGTGATGAATGCACCCATTTTATTTGCCGGCAATGTCAATATGCTTATTTCATCTGGCATTACAGGAATAATTCGTTTTTTATACGTAGGGTTTAGATACATTAATTCATCGGCAGGAATATCTAAAACAGCAGAAATTTGTTCGAAGGAGATTTGTTTTTTTACGATAACGGTATCCACTTCTAAAAAGGTTTTTTTAGGAATTGCAGAGTGTAAATTGTGTTCAGAAGTATAGCTCATAACATAATTAACTGCAATAAATGCAGGAACATATCCTTGTGTTTCTTTAGGTAAAAACGGACGGATTTCCCAATAGGTTCTTTTTCCTCCACTTTTTCTGATAGCACGATTTACGGTTCCGGGCCCACCGTTGTATGCAGCCAATACCATTTGCCAATCGCCAAACAAGCCATACAAATACTTAAAATATTCGCAAGCAGCAATTGTCGATTTGTATGGGTCGCAACGCTCATCAACA
>JBIIOB010000093.1:0-7215 GCA_044337125.1 Bacteroidia bacterium | reverse complement strand
AAACAGATGGCTTGGAAAATGAAATCACAGCAGTGGTTGAAAACTGGGAAGAAATTTACAATTTCCTAAAACTACCTGAGCGAAAAGTTAGTCATACTAGAAATACAAATGAAACGCAAATATCCATCGAATTAAATTTGGATGGAAAAGGCCAAGCGGCTATATCAACGGGCATCGCTTTTTTTGACCACATGCTAGAACAAATAGCCAAACATGGTTCAATTGATTTAAACATCACTGCGAAAGGTGATTTACACATCGATGAACACCATACCATTGAAGATATTGGAATTGCTTTAGGAGAAGCTTTTTTAAAGGCACTATCCAATAAAAAAGGAATAGAGCGCTATGGTTTTTTATTACCAATGGATGATTGCTTAGCACAAGTTGCAATTGATTTCGGAGGAAGAAATTGGATAGTTTGGGATGCGGAATTCAACAGAGAAAAAATTGGAGAAATGCCTACGGAAATGTTTTTTCACTTTTTTAAATCATTTAGTGATGCAGCAAAATGTAATTTAAACATCAAAGCTGAGGGACAAAATGAGCACCATAAGATCGAAGCCATTTTCAAAGCATTTGCAAAAGCTATTAAAATTGCAATTAAAAGAGATGCGAATAACATGAATTTACCGAGTACTAAAGGAGTATTGTAATGAAAGTTGCCATCATAAAATACAATGCAGGAAATATACAATCTGTAACATTTGCTTTGGAGCGAATTGGAATTAACCCGATTGTTACCGACCATCCAGATGAAATTCTATCTGCCGATAAAATTATTTTTCCAGGAGTTGGAGAAGCAAGCTCAGCAATGCAACATTTGAAAACTAATAACATAGATAAAGTCATTGTGTCTTTAAAACAACCCACATTAGGAATTTGTTTGGGAATGCAATTATTGTGTAATTATTCTGAAGAAGGAGATACCAAATGCTTAGGGATTTTTGATTCTCAGGTAAGAAAATTTAATTTTGAAAAACAACTTGATATTAACCTAAAAGTCCCACAAATAGGTTGGAATACTATTCACAAGCTCAAATCAAAATTATTCACATCTATAAAGGAAAATGAGTACATGTATTTTGTTCACAGCTATTATGTAGAAAAATCTAACGACATGATTGCATCAACCAACTATGGAATTGAGTATAGCTCTGCCTTGCAAAAAAATAATTTTTACGCTGTTCAATTTCACCCAGAGAAATCAAGTGATGCAGGACAACAACTTTTAAAAAACTTTATTGATTTATAATGAGCTCAAAAACATTTGATATAATTCCTGCCATTGATTTAATTGATGGAAAATGTGTTCGACTTTCACAAGGAGATTACACAAAGAAAATAATTTACAACGAACAACCTTTAGAAGTAGCAAAAATGTTCGAAGGCATTGGAATTAAACGATTACATCTGGTAGATTTAGATGGGGCAAAAAAGGGATTCGTTGTAAACCAAAAAGTACTTGAAACTATCGCTTCCAATACAAATTTGATTATTGATTTTGGTGGAGGAATAAAAACAGATGAAAGTATTCAATCTGTATTTGATGCGGGTGCTCACTTGGCAACCCTTGGAAGCATTGCAGTGAAAAATAAAACGCTATTTTTTTCTTGGATTAAAAAATATGGGGCCGATAAAATAATGTTAGGAGCCGATGTAAAGGATGAGAACATTGCAATTGGAGGCTGGTTAGAAAGCACAAACATTTCGATTATTGATTTTATTCAAGAAAATCTATCAAATGGAATTGAAAATATTTTTTGTACTGACATTTCAAAAGATGGACTGTTGCAAGGACCAGGATTAGATTTATACAAAAAAATAATAAGTCATTTCCCTTCGATTCAATTAATTGCTAGTGGTGGTGTGTCAACCATAAATGATTTATTTGAACTGAAAGCTGCTGGCTGTTCAGGTGTTATAGTAGGAAAAGCGATATATGAAGAACGCATTACCATCAACGAATTAAAAACCTTTTTATAATGCTTACAAAAAGAATTATTCCCTGCTTGGATATTAAGGATGGCAGAACAGTAAAAGGGGTTAACTTTGAGAACATCCGAGATGCTGGAGACCCAGTTGAACTTGCTATCGAATATGCAAAACAAGGGGCAGACGAACTTGTGTTTTTAGATATTACTGCAACAAATGAGAAAAGGAAAACATTATCTGAATTAGTTACCCGAATAGCCAAACACATTAATATTCCATTTACAGTTGGTGGAGGAATAAGTTCAATTGAAGATGTTTCAATTTTGCTTAAAGCGGGTGCGGATAAAATATCAATAAATACCTCTGCTTATAATAATCCGCAATTGATACATGATTTAGCCAAACAATTTGGTAGCCAATGCATCGTTCTGGCAATTGATACTAAAATGGAAAACAATGATTGGTATGTATATTTAAATGGTGGAAGGCTTAAAACGGAAACCAAAGCCATAGATTGGGCTAAAAAAGCAGTGGAATTAGGCGCAGGAGAAATCCTATTAACATCCATGAATAATGATGGAACAAAAAATGGTTTCGCAAATGATATAACAAAACAAATTTCCGAACAAGTGAATGTACCAGTAATTGCAAGTGGTGGCGCTGGAACTATGGATCATTTTGCTGAAGCATTTATAAATGGAAAAGCAGATGCTGCATTAGCCGCAAGTGTTTTTCATTTCAAAGAAATAACTATTCAAGAACTAAAAAAATATTTATCTACTAAACAAATTTCAATTAGAATATGAATCCAAATTTCACAAAATCAGCAGATGGACTTATCCCTGTTATCATCCAAGACTATTCAACAAATGTTGTTTTAATGCTTGGCTATATGAATGCTGAGGCATTTGAAAAAACAAAACAAGAAAAACGTGTTACTTTTTTTTCGCGTTCAAAAAACCGATTATGGACAAAAGGTGAAGAAAGCGGGAATTATTTGAACGTTCAAGATATTAAATTGGATTGCGATAATGATACCCTACTTATTAAAGCCATTCCTGCAGGTCCGACTTGTCATACAGGCTCCGACACCTGCTTTAATGAGAAAAATAAATCACTTGATTTTTTAAAAAATCTGGAACAAATCATTCAAGATCGAAAAAATTCACCCTCTGACACCTCTTATACCTCTTCCCTGTTCAAAAAGGGAGTAAATAAAATTGCTCAAAAAGTAGGTGAAGAAGCTGTAGAATTGGTTATAGAGGCGAAGGATAATGACTCTGAGCTATTTAAAAACGAGGCGGCTGATTTATTGTTTCACTATTTAATTCTATTGGCACATAAAAACTATCAAATTCAAGACATTATCAACATTCTTGAGAATAGACATCAGAAACCATAAAACTGTAACAAGTTTAAAAGTAGACATTTTACCTAAAAATTGAATAATTTTTCGTATCATTGAAAGATTTTTAAGTAAAAAAACTATTATCTTTATTCTGAATTTTAGATTTTATGGATTTAAACAAGAAAGGTTCTGTTGAGGAGTCTATTTTTACAGCCAAAGTAAACAGCATCAAAGCTGCTTATGCTGGTGATGAAAAAAAGATATTAGTTTCTCATGTTGGTGAACTTGACCAAGATAAGGTGAATTCTATCTCCACATTGGTTGAGAACCAAATGGAGAACCTTGGTGTAAGTAAAAGTGCAGTAAAAAAGATTTTCAATATTGTTATCGAAACACTTCAGAATATTTGCCTTCATGGCGAAAAAGATAACAATGGCTACCAAATGACTTATTTCATAATCGGAAAAAAAGAAAATGAGTTTACCATCTTTTCTGGTAATATCGTAACCAGCAATGTAGCTGAAAAACTGAACATTCGCTTAAATTCAGTAAAATCACTAAATGATACAGATTTAAAAAAGCAATACATGGATGTTCTTTCAAATGGAGAACTTTCAGCAAAAGGTGGTGCTGGTTTAGGATTTTTGACCATTGCCTTAAAATCAGGAAATAATATGGATTTTGAATTCCTAGATTTAAACAAAGAATATTCATTATTTTCACTACAATCAAAAGTTCAAGGATAGCCAATGAAACGCTTAGAAATAAAAGAAACCAATAATACTCCTCATATTCTATTTGATGTAGAATCTGCTGTTTTTGTTATTGAAGGCAAATCCTTTCCTGAAGACAGTAAAGAATTTTACAGACCGCTTATTGAATGGTTTGATGGTTTAATTTCCACAAAATACTCTTCTGCTGTTACCCTTACATTTAACTTATTCTATTTAAGTTCTTCATCAATTATTTCTGTAAAACAATTATTGATGAAACTTAGTGAACTAAGCAATAATGGAGCAAAAGTAACTGTCCTTTGGAAATATGATGACGATGATGATGACATCAAAAAAACAGGGGAAGACTACAAAAAAATCACCAAACTAAACTTTGAGTTTGCTGTAAACGATTAAAAAACCAATCCCATTTCATCTTTTTATTTTAAAGTTGATTCCATGGAATCATCTTTTGCATGCAACCAATTAAACAGTGGTAGCGACTATAAGTTGGACTGAAAAACTAATAATGTCGTTCTCATGAAAAAAGCATTTTCCATTTTTATTACAATAATCGCCTTCATTTCACTTGTTAAAGCCCAAAGCAAAAGTGTATTATTCTTAGGCAATAGTTACACAGCAGTAAATAACCTTCCTCAAACCTTAAAAGACTTATCAATAGCTTTAGGTGACACCATCACTTTTGATTCCAACACACCCGGGGGCCATACGCTTCAAGGGCATTTAACTAATTCAACATCTATTTCCAAAATAAATCAACAATCTTGGGATTATGTAGTATTGCAAGAACAAAGTCAATTACCATCTTTCTCACCTACCCAAGTTACAACAGATGTTTACCCCTTTGCTCATGGTCTGGATAGTGTAATATTGGCGAATGATAGCTGCACCGAAACTATTTTCTATATGACTTGGGGCCGACAAAACGGTGATGCTAGTAACTGTGCAGCATATCCTCCTGTATGCACCTACAATGGAATGCAACAACGTCTTCGCGAAAGCTATATGGAAATGGGATTAAACAACCATGCTTCAGTTTCACCTGTAGGTGTTGCTTGGAAGAACCTGCGCGATAATTACCCTTCTATTAATTTATATCAAGCAGATCAAAGTCATCCAAGTATACATGGAACCTATTTGGCTGCTTGTGTCTTTTACTCTACCATATTCCATAAATCTACATTAGGAGCAAGCTATATCCCTTCAGGGATTTCAACCACTGATGCTCAATTAATTCAATCAATTTCGAGCAACACAGTATTGGATAGTATTTCTTCATGGCAAGGGATGGGTGATATTCCAAATGCATCCTTCACCTATTCTGGAAACAACAATACTATTAACTTTTCGAATACATCCTTCAATTCAACAACTTTCAACTGGGACTTTGGTGATGGAAACGTTTCTAATCTTACAAATCCTCAGCATCAATATACCAATCCCGGAGTATATATTGTTTCATTAAGTGCAAGTACAAATTGCAACACATCAGTTAAAACAGACACGCTAACAATACTCCCTACAACTATTTTGGAGAAGAATTCTGCCAATTTTAATTTATATCCAAATCCTACTGATGGATCTGTAGTTATCCAATTTGAAAAATTGGAGAAAAATGCTTTGGTGCAACTCTACAACTACATTGGTCAGAAAGTGTTTGAAGAGAAGTTCATATCCATTAATACCATTGAACTTAATCTAAGAAATTATCCATCTGGGATTTATAATCTTGTTGTTCAAGAAAATAATGGTCAAATGAATACTACGAGTCTAATCAAAAAATAGTTGACTTGCACTTGGAACTTTAGGAAGGAAGGGCTTTGCATGCTTTTTGATAATTGATAGCAGGTTAACAACCATCACAACAAACATCACTAAAACAGGTATTACACGAGTAATCCGAATTAAAGTAAGCGAGAGTGGAGTTTGAAAATCACCACCACGAACCAAAAAATACAAACTTGGCAAACAAATAACCAAACCGGCAATAAACAATTGGTTTAGGCTCTTTTTATAAAAAACATTTTTATTTCTTAAAACAATCAAAACTCCTAAAACGGGTAGTATTGAAGCGAACTGATATTCCCAAACAGTATTATAACTTAAGAAAAAAGTCAGCGAAATAGTAATAATAAGTAATAACAAACTTTCCAATTTTAAACGAACATCCTTTATGAAAGGGATGCAAAACGAAAGTAGGATACACAGATAAATTGGCAACTTAAATAATTTAGGATTTACTTCTACCCCCATGATAGTATCCATAAAAACAGGAAGTGAAAAAACATCAATGTGCATCAACTTATAATCACTTTGGGCAATTAAATTTAGCCAGTGAATGCTATTGTCCTTCATGTATTCATTCAGAACAAAATTATTCTTGAAGATGTTCATATTTGCTTTGATAAAATCAAAATCAAACATTATTGCTAACATCTTATTCCATCCGATACTTTGAGGATTTAAAATAGGTACTATTAAAAACAATAAGGATACGAAAGAGTAAATCAATAAGCTTTTAAGAGTTGTTTTTCTGGTTTCCTTTACCAATAAAAGTACTGGAAGCATTAACAAAACAATCGGTTTTGTAAAAAAAGAAATAAGCAAACCAACAAGCAAAATAGTAGTTGCTTCTTTTGCATTATTCTCGTAGGTAAGTTTTATTATTCCAACCAAAATTAAGGCAAGCGCAAGTACCAAAGGAGCATGCATATTCCCTACATACAACATCCAGTAGGTTGGAAAACCACAAAGTATAACAAAATAAATAACTGTTCTCTGAAACTGACTACTGGCCATTTTCCCAATAAATGAGGCCACATAAACCATTATTAAAACCGAGAAAAGTATAAATAACCAGTAGCTCAACCATGGGCTAAAAAATGAAAACCAGCTTGCTACAAAAACGCTAAATGCTGGATGTGCTAAATACCAGGTGGAATATGGACCATATTGTTGTCCACCCCAGGTATCAAAAGCACTGCGCCCTTCCAATAGATTTAAAAATGATTTTGGAACAGCAAAATAGTCGATTCCTTGAACCTTTGCATGCTCAGCACCAAAGAAAAAAACATCCAACCAACCAAAATGCAGGGACAGCAGCATAAACAAAACTATTGCACCAATTAAAATGGGACCAACTTTAATAAATGTATTTTTCATCGTTATCAAAAATAATTATTTTTTGGAGAAAACAAT
>JBIIOB010000092.1:0-7236 GCA_044337125.1 Bacteroidia bacterium | reverse complement strand
TTCCTTGACTATTTGCCAAAGGATGAATTGGATATTGTATTGCATTTACGAAGCCTTATTGGGGAATGTATTCCCAATTTTAAAGAAAAGCTATCCTATAATGTTCCTTATTATTGGCACCATTCTAGAATTTGTTTTATTTGGCCCTCGAGTATAACCTGGGGGAATGTAAAAACAAAAGGAGTTCGTTTTGGTTTCGTGAATGGCTATTTAATGCGAGATGAAATCAATTACTTAGAAAAAGAGAATAGAAAACAAGTTTAAGTAAAAGATTTTGGCTCTATCGATGAAATTGATAGTGACATTATAAAAACATATATTTTTGAAGCCTTGCTGGTAGATGAACAATTGAAAAAGAAAAAATAGCTTACTTCACTATCTCTCCATTCAATTTCATTAATTGTGTTTCAGCAACCTTTGCATTAAAACGAGCTTCCGCTAAACGAGTTAGTGCATCATCATAACTTTTTTGAATTTCTTTCAGTTCTATTGAATTGCTCGAACCAATTTTAAATCGTTCCAAAGCAATATCAACCGCCTCTTTTGCTAGTTTGGTGTTTTCTTCTTCTAGTTCAAGAATTTTTGCATCATCTTGGTATCTTTTAAACATACTATACAATTGAGCATCTAACACTGCTTTTGTATTATTGAATTCATAATTGGCATTGTCTAATTGCAAACGTGCATTTTTGATTTGATTGTTAGTATTCAATCCATTGAAAATGGTCCAGCTTGCAGTCAATCCCAAATTCAATCCTAAATTCTGATTTAACAAAGCAAAACCAGCCTGATTCTCGGAACGAGCAAATAAATAGTTGGCATTAAAATTTAGCTTAGGATACAATTGCGATTTGCTTTCACGTATTGTTTGGCTAATAATTGCAGTATTTGTTTGTACAGCTTTTAGTTCCAAGTTATTCTTTTCGATGTTTGATTTTAAATCATCGTATTTTAATTTAAATTCATTGGGAATATCATTTTCAACATCAAACTCTACATCTCCTTTTCGTGCTAATAATAAATTCAAATTGGTTTTAAGTTCAGATAAATTCGTTTTTTGACGATACAAGTTGGAGGTTTGTGCATTCATATCCACTTTTGCTTGAAGCACATCCAACTTAGAGCCCGAGCCGATTTCTAATTTTTTTTGGGCTATTTTCAGACGTTCTTCGGAGATGGTTATGTTCTCTGACAATCCTTTAATTAATTGTTTTTGTCGAACGATATTGTAATAATTAATGATGATTTGCAAAACGCTATTCTCGATTTGAATTTTTGAAGAAAGAGCTCCCATTGTTTCCATTTCCTGCAAACGTTTGTGGGTTGCAAACATTTTCATTCCATCAAATAGTGTCCATGTCAAATAAACACCTGCATTTATATTTGTTGATTTTACACCCGATTTATCGACTGTTAATCCGCTTGAAAACTCTTGCTTTGTGGCATTGTTTGCTAAATTCGTGGATGCTTGCAAATCCACCTTTGGCAACATACCTGCATTTCCCAATGTATTCGAATTTGCAGCAATAATTGCATTGTTTTTTACGATATTGATATCATAATTGTTTTTCAAAGCCATTTCAATTGCTTGTTGCAAGGTCAATTTTTCCTGAGCAAGAATCGTTGTAGAAATGGACAACAAGCAAAATACAACTAAAGAATATACTCTTATAATTCTCATTTTTTATGTTCTTTTGAAAAATATGAATAGATAGCAGGTATTACATACAATGTAAGCACCAATGAAAATAATACTCCACCAACAATTACAATTCCCATTGCCATTCTGCTTTTTGCTCCTGCACCCAAGGCTAACGCAATTGGCAATGCACCTAATGCAGTTGCAATACTCGTCATTAAAATAGGACGTAAACGTGCTGCTGCAGCCTCCTGAATTGCTTCTCGCACCGATTTTCCTTGTTCTTTTAATTGATTGGCAAATTCAACAATTAGAATTCCATTTTTTGTTACTAAACCAATGAGCATAATAATACCAATCTGACTAAAGATATTTAATGTTTGATTAAAGTACCACAAGGATAATAATGCACCACACAATGCAAGAGGCACAGTAAGCATTATAGTGAGAGGATCAATAAAACTTTCGAACTGAGCAGCAAGGACTAAATAGATAATTACCAATGCCAACAAGAATGCAAATAATACATTCGAAGAACTTTCGGCAAAATCGCGAGATGGGCCAGTTAATGATGTTGAGAATGATTCATCCAATATTCGCTTTCCAATCTCTTCCATTTCTTTTACACCATCACCAATTGTTTTTCCTGGAGCCAATGCAGCAGAAACAGTAGCCGATTGATAACGATTGTAATGATACAATTGAGGAGGATTACTTTGTTCTTCCAAAATCACAATATTATCCATTTGAATCATTTCCCCTTTTGCATTTTTCACATACATAGATTTTATGTCCATTGGCTCATCACGTTTTTCACGTTCAAACTGACCAATAACTTGGTATTGTTTGCCTTCCATATTAAAATAGCTAAAGCGCTGACCACTCAATGCCAATTGTAATGTTTGAGCGATGTCGCTTATAGAGACACCAATTGCTTTTGCTTTTTCTCGGTCAATAATTATATTGAGTTCTGGTTTATTAAATTTCAAATTCACATCAACCGTTTGAAACACTTTACTTTTATTGGCTTCTTCCAAAAACAATGGTAATTTTTCTTTTAACTTTTGAAAATTAGGAGCTTGCAAAACAAACTGAACAGGTAATCCACTTCTAGAACCACCCGATGAAATTGTTTGTTCCTGAATAGGAAATGTTTTTGCATCGGGAAATGCTTTTGTAGATTTAGAAATATAATCAGCGATTTGTTGTTGCGTTCGTTTTCGTTCGTTAGGCTCCGTTAACGCTAAACGAATAAAAGCTGTATTTACTGCACCTGAACCAGTAAAACCTGGAGCTGTGACTGTTAAACAAATTCTTTTTTCAGGAATAGAATCATTAATAAAATCGGTCAATTTTAAAACGAATGCATCTGTATATTCATACGATGCACCTTCAGGTGCAGTAACTGAAACACGGAACCAGCTTCTATCTTCAAGCGGTGCTAATTCGGATTGAATAAGTCCACCGATATAAAAAATCAATCCTCCACAAATAGCAATGATTAACCAAGCCACTTTACGAATTTTCATAAAGCGAGCCAATGAATTATGATAACTGGATACCAGCTTTACAAAAAAGGGTTCAGTAAGTTCATAAAAGCGACTCTTTTTATGAACCTTTCGAACCATGTATGCATTTAGCATTGGCGTAAGTGTAAGCGACACGAATGCTGAAATAAGAACAGCGCCAGCAATCACAACGCCAAACTCACGAAACAATCGTCCAACAAAACCTTCTAGAAAGATTACAGGCATATACACTGCAGCCAATGTGATAGATGTGGAGATTACTGCAAAGAAAATTTCTTTTGATCCTTTATGAGCAGCCTCAATTGGATTCATACCACCTTCTATTTTTTTATAAATATTTTCAGTAACAACAATTCCATCATCAACTACAAGTCCGGTCGCAAGTACAATTGCTAATAATGTTAATACATTGATGGAATAACCCATTAAATACATAATGAAGAATGCACCTATTAATGAAACTGGAATATCAATCAATGGACGGAAAGCAACTAACCAATCGCGGAAAAATAAATAGATAATTAAAACAACTAATACGATTGCAATGATTAATGTTTCTTTAACTTCCAGAATTGAAAGCTTAACAAACTTGGTATTATCCAATGCAATTCCAATTTGAAAGTCTTTAGGTAACTCTTGTTTTATTTGTTCTAATCGTTTATAAAACTCATCAGCGATTTCAATGTAATTAGCACCTGGCTGCGGAACTACTCCTAAACCAATCATTGGTACACCACTTTGGCGAAGAATTGTTTCTTCATTTTCGGGTCCAAGGGTTGCTGTACCAATATCTCTGAAACGAATTACTTTTTCTCCATCAGCACGAATAATCATGTTGTTAAAATCATCTTCGGAAATAAATTTACCAAGTGTTTTCACCGTAAGTTCAGTAGAACTTCCTGCTATCTTTCCAGAAGGCAATTCCACATTTTCTTTATCCAGTGCCTGCTTTACATCTAAAGGTGTTAAGCCAAAAGAAGCCAACTTATCTGGATTCATCCATAGACGCATGGCATATCTTTTTTGTCCCCAAATTTGAATTGTACTAACACCTGGAATTGTTTGCATACGTTCTGCAATTACATTTTCGGCAAATGCACTTAATTCCAAATGATTTTTAGAATCGCTTTGAATGGTCATTGACAAAATAGCATCTGAGTTTGCATCCGATTTTGTAACAGTTGGTAATCCATCAATATCCTGTGGTAATTGACGAACAGCTTGTGAAACTTTATCACGCACATCATTTGCGGCTGCTTCAATATTTGACTCTAAATTAAATTCTACGGTAATAGTACTAGATCCTTGGTTACTTGAGGAAGAAATAGTACGAACACCCTCTATTCCATTCAATGCTTTTTCTAATGGCTCTGTAATTTGTGATTCAATAACATCGGCATTGGCACCAGAATAGTTTGTTTTTACAGTAATGATTGGAGGATCGATTGATGGATATTCACGTACACCCAAATAATTGTATCCGATAGCACCGAACAATACAATAATGATGGACATTACGATTGCAAGAACGGGACGATTGATACTTAAGGAAGAAATATTCATTTTCTCTACTTTTTAATTTCTGTTATTTTCACTGTTGCGCCAGGCTTCAGTTGCATAATTCCACGAGTAACAATTGTATCACCAGCTGCAACACCTTCCACTATTTGTATTTGTGTATCGTTTCTTAAACCGGTAATAATTTTTGTTGGCTCCGCCTTTCCATTTTTTATTTTGTATACTTTTTTTCCTTTCAAATCAGGAATAACAGCTTCCGTTGGAATCATAATAGCAGCATCAATATCACTCAATGCTAATTTTACTCGAGCAAAAGCACCTGGGAATATTTCATTTTTAGGGTTAGAACAAATTGCTCTGATTTGAAGAGTACGCGTAGCCATTTCAATTTTAGGCTCAATTGCTAAAACAATTCCTTCGGTATCACCAACTCCATCAATTGTGAATTTTATTTTATCACCCTTTTTTACCAAGGATGCATATTTTTCAGAAATAGCAAAATCAATTTTAACAGGGTTTATTTGTTGAATGGTTGCAATGATTGTTGCAGGAGTAACGTATGCACCTTCACTTACATTCTTTAAGCCAATTATACCATCAAATGGCGCTTTAATTTCTGTTTTCGCAATTTGAGCTGTAGCATAATCAATATCAGCTTTTATAACATTGTATTGGTTTTGTGCCACATCAAAATCTTCTTGGCTAATACCATTGATGCTAAGCAATTTTTTTTGACGTTGTAATTTTTCATCAGCCAAAGCTAATTGCAATTGTAATTTTTTAAAGTTCGCTTGCAAATCAGCATCATTAATTTTTACTAATAATTGTCCTTTTGATACACGAGCACCTTCTTGAAAGTTTAATTGAATCAATTTACCAGACAATTCAGTTTGTAATTGCACCTGCTCATTTGCCAATACTGTACCTGTAGCATACACATCGTTATTGATACTTTGAGCTGCCGCTACAAAAACTGCAACACTTGTTGGTCCACCTTTTGGTCCACCCGGCTTATTATCTTTTTGAGCACTTTCTGAAGGGAAGAAAATGAATTTCATACCCAACAAAACACTAATTACTATGATCAGGATTATTAAACTTTTTATTTTCATTTTTTGTTTTTTATTTTAATATCAACTTCGTTAACTGGTAAATGTTTTAAATTATTCATGACTGATTGGGCCGCTTCCCAAAAAATAAGTTGATTTTCAGGAGAGATGTTATTCAATGCAACTTCATTTATTTCTTGAATGGCTTTTTTTATTAAAGGAAAGGCTTTTTGACCTTTTGTGGTAAGTGTAATCAGATGTTCTCTTCGGTCATTTGGATTAACCAGACGTTTAATCATTCCTTTTTTATTCAAATAATCAAGAATATGAACCATGTATACTTTATCCACATGAAGCATATCGGATAAATATTGCTGTGTACATTTATCGTTCGTATTCCCTATTAGTAACAAAGTTGTAAAATGCCTTTCTATTTCTAAGCCTTCTAGCATTTTACTCAATGCACCATAATAGTACTTTGTTACAATTGCCATAGAAGCACCTAGCGGAAGTAGTTCACATTGCTTTTTTATTCGATCAGACATTGGATAAAATTTCTACACAATAATAGTTAAATTTATTAATAGTAAATAATATTAACTATTATTTTATTAAAACGATTGGATTTTAAGAAATTTGGATTTTTGACTAAAATCCTTAATTTAGCAATCCTAAAAATTTGGCAATGAGCACAGTGTATAAAAAATGGACTACTAATTTCACTACCCTAATATTGGGTTTAGTGTTTAGCTGCCTGTATACCGCTGAAGCAAAAGCATCATTTAATGGTCCAGAAGATACTGTGGTAGTGGTTCCAAGCATCGCCATAAAACAAAATAGCCTTATTCAGAACATGAATAAAGAGCAACTAAATGTGTTGGTTGACTTTCTGCTTGAGCTTGATAGCATTCCACAAGACTTAATGGATGAGATTACCCTTAGAATTTCTAAAATTAACCAAGCTTCTCAACGAAAATTTGAAGTTAATAAAAACACTTTTCCTTCTGCGGATTTATATGCGAGCTGGGAGATTAACAAACTTTTTCCTGAGGTAGATATGCTCAAATTAAAAGGAGACACATCGGTTACATTAAAACTAGATGGCGAAGAAAGAGGAAATTATTATCATCCTTTTAATGGGGCAATCACCTCAACCTTTGGCTGGAGAGATAGTGCTCAACACAATGGGATAGACATTGATTTAAATAAAGGAGATAATGTATCTGCGGCATTTAACGGAATGGTTAGATTTGCTAAGCGATTTGGAGGATTTGGCAATGTGGTGATTATTCGTCATTACAATGGACTAGAAACGGTTTATGCACATTTATGGAAGATAAAAGTTAAACCTGGAGACATTGTAACAGCTGGACAAATAATTGGATTAGGTGGAAGTACTGGACATTCTACCGGATCACATTTGCATTTTGAAGTAAGATTTAAAGGAGTTCCTATCAATCCGAAATACCTGATTTCACTTCAAGATCAGAAATTACTATGT
>JBIIOB010000091.1:0-7244 GCA_044337125.1 Bacteroidia bacterium | reverse complement strand
ATCATAATATTCATCGGTGCCATGTGTATATGGCTTTTGTATACAGCGACCTGTTGGTGTGTAATAACGTGCAATGGTTAAACGGATAGCAGAACCATCGGCAAAATCACTTTGCTCTTGAACCAATCCTTTTCCAAACGAACGTCTACCAATCAATGTTCCTCTGTCGTTATCCTGAACAGCACCCGCTAAAATTTCGCTGGCAGATGCAGAACCGTCATCAATTAGAATAAATAAGTTTCCGTTTTCGAAACTACCGCGTTTGGTAGCAAAAAAATCTTTGCGAGGGCGCGCCTTTCCTTCTGTATAAACAATGCTTTTCCCATCTGGCAAAAACTCATCGGCAATATCTACAGCAGTATTTAAAAAGCCACCGCCATTGCCACGCAAGTCTACCACCAATTTTTGCATTCCTTGATTTTGAAGTTTTTCGAAGGCTGCCATGTATTCCTCATAAGTGGTTGCAGCAAATCGGCTGATTTTGATATATCCAACAGATGAAGCTAACATATAAGAAGCATCAATGCTGTAAATAGGAATGGTTCCACGTGTGATAGTAAAATCAAGTAAATTCTTTTTGCCATTTCGTTTCACCGAAATTTTCACTTTAGTACCACCTTTCCCTTTTAATTTTTCCATCACTCCTTTGTTGGCAATCTTAATTCCGGCAATATTTTTTCCATCAACCATAATAATTTTATCACCCGCCTGCACACCAACACCTTCGGCTGGACCGCCAGGGATGGCAGCAACAACACGAACGGTATCTTCTACGATATTGAACTCAACACCAATGCCTTCAAAGTTTCCTTGAAGTGGTTCGTTGTTGGCTTGTAACTCTTCTGCACTGATATAACTCGAATGCGGATCTAAATTTTCTAGAAGGGAAATGATTGATTTTTCAACTAAATCGTCTGTATTGATGGTGTCCACATATTCTTGATTGATGTATTGTAGCACATCTTCCAACTTCGACATTTTTCCACCACCACTTGCAACGGTTCGCTGACCGCCAGAAAGAGAGGTGCTACCAATGAAGATTCCTAGCACTAAAACAACAGCAAAAATAATGGGAAGGTAAACGTAAAACTTAGGACGATTCATGGATTATTTTTCTGAGGGTTTTTGATAACGAACAACTTCAACACCAAATTTTTTCAAAAAGTCGACACCCTCATCGCTTGCTAAGCCTTTAAAATCGGCATAGGAATGCAGGTAAAAAACTTTTTTAATTCCGGTGGTATAAATTACGCGAGCACAAGAAATACAAGGAGAAAGTGTAACATACAATGTACAGCCATCAATAGTAACATTGTTTTTTGATGCGTATAAAATGGCATTTTGTTCGGCATGCAATGCTAATGAACAAGAGCCTTTGCTATCGCGAGGGCAACCTTCTTCGGGCCAAACCTCATCGCAGTTGTGTGTTCCTGCAGGTGGACCGTTATACCCTAAAGAAACAATTCGTGTTTCTTTCGTAAGCACAGCACCCACTTTTGCTTTAACGCAATGTGCACGCTTTGCAAGGCTTTCGGCCAGATCCATGTATATATCATCAAAACTCGGTTTGCTCATAAATGCGAAATAATTATAGGGAAATCAAAGGTAAATAAAAAGCAGTTATAAAAATTATTTTAAACCAATTACAGCCATCATTCGGCCTGTACTTCCTTTTTCTTTGCGGTGAGAGAAAAACAAATCATTGTTGGTTACGGTGCAAAAGTCGGTAATTTCAATGTTTGATGAAGGTATTCCAAAGCCAATTAATTGTTGTTTGTTTGCAGCTTTTAGGTCAACAAAATACTTTTGTTTTTGTCGGTCGAAACGCACAAAGGGTTCTTCAAACTGAGCAGCAACATCTTGTCCAACTTCAAATTGGTTATAGCCAATACATGCACCAATAAAGGCTTTACAGTTTTTTCCTTCGGTTCCAAATTCAGCATTCATTTGTTGGAGTGTGTTTTTTACAATGTTTCCAACAGTTCCGCGCCAACCAGCATGTATGGCAGCTACCGCATTTGTTTTTTCATCATGAATTAATATTGGTGTACAATCGGCCACTGATACCACCAAAAACAAACCTTTTTGATTGGTTATTTGTGCATCAAATCCTTCGCTTGTTCCAGCAACACTTGCAAGCAAAATAGCATTTCCATGGACTTGTTTGCTGGTAGATAGTTGCGACAAATCAATACCCAAGGAATTAAAAAAGAGTGCTCTGTTTTTTAATACATTCTCAACTGTATCATTCACAGCCATTCCTAAATTTAAGGAATTGAAAGGGCTAGGACTAATACCACCATTTCGTGTGCTTTGTGCGGCAATTACTATTTGTGAATTAAAAATGGAAGGAATCAAATGCATGGTGCAAAGGTAATTGCTTTTTGTGTGAATACTTCATTAAAAGGTTTGGTACACACACAAACTTTTTTTGTTTCTTTGCACAAAAATAATGGATATGAATATTTTAATTCTAGGTTCGGGTGGAAGAGAACATGCATATGCATGGAAATTAGCACAAAGCAAGCGTTTATCGAAACTATACATTGCACCAGGTAATGCCGGTACAGCCAGTGTAGGAACAAACGTAAACATTGCAGCAACGGATTTTGATGCAATCAAAAACTTTGTTGTAGAGAACCAAATTAACATGGTGGTGGTAGGTCCAGAAGACCCATTAGTAAAAGGTGTTCATGATTTTTTTCTAGCCGATGCAGCCCTGAAAAACATTCCAGTTATTGGTCCACAAAAAGATGGAGCACAGCTTGAAGGAAGTAAAGATTTTTCAAAGCAGTTTATGTTTCGACATCATATTCCAACTGCACGCTATGAAACATTTACCAAAGAAACGTTGGCAGAAGGTTTAAAGTTTTTAGAAACATTGGAACCGCCTTATGTTTTGAAGGCCGATGGATTAGCAGCAGGGAAAGGAGTTGTGATTCCAAATACATTAGAAGAAGCAAAAGCTGAATTATCGGAAATGCTTGCTAATGCAAAATTTGGAAACGCTTCAGCTAAAGTGGTTATTGAAGAATTTTTGAAAGGCATTGAATTGTCGGTATTTGTTTTGACCGATGGAAACTCTTATAAAATATTGCCAGCGGCTAAAGATTACAAACGCATTGGCGTAGGTGATGTAGGCTTAAACACAGGTGGTATGGGAGCTATTTCCCCTGTTCCGTTTGCGAACGATGAGTTTATAAAAAAAGTAGAAGAGCGTGTAATCATCCCAACCATAAATGGTTTAAAGAAAGAAGGAATTGTTTACAAAGGATTTATATTCATTGGATTGATGAATTGCAATGGTGATCCACAAGTGATTGAATACAATGTACGTATGGGTGATCCAGAAACGGAGGTTGTATTGCCTCGCATAAAATCTGATTTGTTAGATTTGTTTGAAGGTGTTGGCAGTGGAAATTTGCACGAAAAATCATTTGAAGTAGATACTCGTTTTGCAACCACAGTTATGTTAGTTGCCGGTGGTTATCCCGAAGAGTATAGAAAGGGAGACGTGATAACAGGCTTTGAAAATGTAAAAGATAGCATTGCCTTTCATGCAGGAACAAAACAGGATGGAGACAAAGTGCTAACAAATGGTGGGCGTATTATTGCAATTACTTCGTTTGGAGAAACAATGAAAGAAGCGTTGGAAAAATCTTTTAAAAACGCTGATCAAATAAAGTATGAAGGAAAATATTATAGATCTGATATAGGAAAAGATTTAGAAACCTACTTTAGTTAATGAAAAAACCCCATCCGATTGGATGGGGTTTTTTTATAGTAAGAAGAAAAAAATTACAATTATTTTAATGTACCTTTTTCTTTAGCTTCTTTATTAAATTTGCCTTGCATACGCAACCAAACACCAACTAATGCGCCTATTAATAACCAAAAGAAGATATTAGGACCATTTCCTAATGCTTTCATGATTCCAAATGACCATTGGCAAAAATCGCCTATTCCGTTAAAAACATCTGTCATATTCATAGCTAAAAAGTTTTTTATTATGAGGCCAAAAGTACACAAAAAAATTAAAAAGCATAATTTTTTAAGCTATTTTTAGGCACTCAATTATGTTTATCCGCTTTTTTAAATCAAATAGTGTCCTTGCTTTAGTGGTTTTACCTCTGATTGGACTTGTTATTTGGTTGTTTGGGATTTTACATCCGCAGGTTATTTCTTTGAAACATGCAATGCCTTTATTCGAACTTTTTGGTAGAGGATTGAATACCTATCCATGGTTAGGCGTTTTGGTTTCCTATTTATTGATTATTGGCCAAGCATTTTTATTAAATTACATCATCAATGAAAATGAGGTATTAAAAAAGCAATCCTATTTACCAGCTCTATTTTACTGTATATTCATGAGTAATAATAGTGCCATGTTAATGGTGCATCCTCAATTATTTGCCAATTTGTTTGTACTTTTTGTTCTTAACAAACTTTTAAATTCATACCGAAAAGATGTTGCGTTTTCTCAGGCGTTTGACGCAGGAATGCTGCTTTCCATAGCCTCCTTGTTCTATTTCCCTTATGTTGTTTTCTTTCCATTGCTCGGTGTTGCATTTATCTTGTTGCGTCCTTTTAATTGGCGCGAATGGTTTATTTCTTTTTTGGGTGTTTTAACACCTTATTTCTTTGTAATTGTCTTTTACTACTGGAATGATATTTTGGACTACCTCTGGTATGATAAAATGTTTTATCCTATTCTGAGGGAACAGCCTCGGATAACCATTGCAGACAGCTTTTATTTCATGATTGGAATGGGATGGATTGTAATCCTATTTTCAGTTTTTAAAGCGTTTACGAGTTTAGGTGCTGGCTCACAAAAAGGAAAGAAAGGGATGATTCTTTTTATCTGGGTATTTATCGTTTCAGGATTAACAATTGCTATTGCACCTGAATTATCCACCAAGTATTTCTCAGCATTTGCAATACCAGCAGCAGTATTTTGTGCCAATTATTTTTCAGAAATGAAAAAAGTATGGATTGCTGAAATTGTTTTTTTTATGCTGTTAAGCGCTCTTTTTGTTAATCTGCTTGTCTACTATTTTTAGTTTGTTAATTTTCTAATCCAACTTTCCTGTTTTTAGATTTATCTTAATTCCTTAAGATGCATTTTTGGACAAATTAATCCGATAGCTTGCGTTTCTAAAAAATGTAAATTCTGTTATCCTTATCTGGCTTTCCTTTCAGAACCGTTTGTGTAATTTTCCGTTAATAAACTATACTTTTCATGCCATTTCGAGTTAAAAACGTTAAAAATTGATTAAAAACAATCGAAAATGAACTAAAAGGCAATTATTTTGCTAAAAAACGCCAAAAAATCGGCTTTTTTATTTGAAATAATCTTTCAACAATTTCCGATTTTCTGTTAATATTTTGACCTTGGCTTTCCTGATTTTATGGCTTAACTTTACTTTGGTTATTAAATATAAATTAAATCAAATTAAAATTTTTGCCATGAGTTTTATAAACGAAGTAAACCCATCAGTAACCGTTAAGAAAAAAAATCTTCTTAGTTTGGTTGAATACTGTATCGAAAACAAAATTGATCATACCGTTAAATCAAAATCTGAAAACACAGATGATTTTGATGTTGAGTTTTTAATCACAAATACAAAGAAAGCAATTGCTTTAGGTATGTGTTTAAAGGAACTTAAAATGGAATTGAACGGACTTAGCGTAACGCCTATTTCTGCAATAAAAGCAAACAAAAAAGTGTTATCAGCTAAAGAAACCGGATTAACAATGCCTAGCGGTGATAATGTAATTGGAGAGCCAACAATGGCTTTTGAAGATGCATTACAATTTGATTTGGGAACTTCGAATTAATTGGAGCTTGCTAAAGAATTTTTATTTGGACGCCTCGAGAAATCGGGGCGTTTTTATTTTTCATAAAAGTGCATTTCTTGAATGTATTCCCAAACCGATTCGGGAACAAAATAACGCACATCTTTTTTATCTTTTATTGCTTGACGAATAAATGTTGAAGAGATTTCAATCACAGGCGCATCCACCAATTTTACTTTTGGATGATTATTAAAATCGCCAGGTTCCGCATCCGGACGAGGATATACGTATAGCTCAACTTGTTTTAGAATCTCTTCGTAATTTTTCCATTTGTGAAAATTCTGAAGATTATCGGCACCCATGATTAAAGCAAATTCGTGTTGTGGATACTTTTCTTTTAAATAAGTAAGTGTGTGGATGGTGTAGGAGGGTTGTGGTAATTTAAATTCAATATCACTTGCTTTTAGTTTGGTATTGTCGCCAATGGCACAATTTACAAGCTGAAGTCGGTGTTTTTCGTCCAACAAAGAAGCCTTTTGCTTAAGTGGGTTGTGAGGGGAAACAACAAACCAAACATTCTCCAAATCGGTAAATTCAAGCATGTAATTTGCTAATGCCATGTGTCCAATGTGGATGGGATTGAATGACCCAAAAAACAAACCTATTTTCATTCTTGATCCTCCTGTTCCTTTTTTTCTTTTACCCACATAAAAATGTTGGGGTTGTTTTCGTATTGTGTGATGTCTTTGCTAAATGTAATTACAAAAAAGTCGATCAATGGCAAAAGGCCAAAACAACCGCCAAAAGTGGCAACATACACAACAGGTACCCAGGGCTTGGTTCCCAACATTACGCGATGTGCGCCCATAAACCCAAAAGGAAAAGGGAACGCGAAGAATGCCGAAACCCACTTCTTTTGTTTTAGCGTGTCTTTGGTTATGAGAAGTTGCTCCGAGAAAGCAGGATTGTGAACATCTGTGGTTTTCAGTTGTATCCAAACTGTATCGCTTGGAGCTGTTGAAAAGCCTGTTGTGTTGGCATTTCCGAAAAAAGAAAAGCCCATCAGCATCAACAAAAAGAATGAACCGATGGGCTTTTTCATAAAGAAGGGTTAAAAATTATTTTGCAGCAGCAAAGTTTGCAGCAACTTGATTCCAGTTGATTACATTCCAAAATGCAGCCACATAATCAGGACGTCTGTTTTGGTAATGCAAATAATAAGCATGTTCCCAAACGTCAATTCCTAAAATAGGTGTTCCTTTAACATCAGCAACATCCATCAATGGATTGTCTTGATTAGGCGTAGAGCTAACCGCTAATTTGCCATCTTTTAGTAATAACCAAGCCCAACCAGAGCCAAAACGAGTTGCAGCAGCAGCAGCAAACTGTGTTTTAAATTCAGCAAATGATCCAAAAGCTGAATTGATAGCAGCAGCTAAATCACCTAT
>JBIIOB010000090.1:0-7258 GCA_044337125.1 Bacteroidia bacterium | reverse complement strand
GTAGGAAAACAAAAAAGAGAATGCGTAGCGTTCGCTTTTTGATTATCAAAATGGGAGAAAAGAGATCATGAACGGAGTGAATAATCTCCGAAAGTCCTAAAAGCTCTGCTTTCAAATGGCTGTAGGAAAACAAAAAAGAGAATGCGTAGCGTTCGCTTTTTGATTATCAAAATGGGAGATAAGAGATCATGAGCAGAGTGAATAATCTCCGAAAGCCATGAAAGCTCCGCTTTCAAATGGCGGTAGGAAAACAAAAAAGAGAATGCGTTGCGTTCGCTTTTTGATTATCAAAATGGGAGATAAGAGATCATGAACGGAGTGAATAATCCTTGTTCTATTTTGTGAATAGCTTGTTTTTTTATCGAAAAGTGTCTGAAAAACAGGTGTTTATACTGTTGATATCGGTTAATTAATTACCTGAATTCTCATTGGCTAATTAGTGCAATAAGCTTAACTTTACGCTTTCAAAATCATAACCCTATTAATTTATTCATAGTATGATCCATTTCTTCGGAAACCAATCCAATAGAGTATATGCCGTTCAAGCAAAAACTGAAATTAATGCCGCTGATATTAAGAAGTTAAACTGGTTATTTGGTGGTTCAACAAAAATTGAACAAGCGAATATCAGGGAAACATTTGTTGGTCCGCGTGCTGCCATGGTTACACCTTGGAGTACCAATGCGGTGGAGATTACACAGAATATGGGCATCGAAGGGTTGATACGTATCGAAGAGTTTGAAAAAGTTTCAGCCGACTTCATTGCCTTTGATCCCATGTTATCACAAAAGTACTCGGAGTTAAATCAAGATATTTATACCATCAATATTAAACCTGAACCAATTTTAGAAATTGAAGATATTGATGCATACAATAAACAAGAAGGTTTAGCATTGAATATTGAGGAAGTTGAATATTTAAATAATCTTGCAACAAAACTAAAACGCAAACTTACCGACTCTGAAATTTTCGCCTTTTCACAAGCTAATTCAGAGCATTGTCGTCATAAAATATTTAACGGAACTTTTATAGTTGATGGCGAAGAAAAACCAACTTCATTATTTAAGTTAATCAGAAAAACATCAGAGACTCATCCGAATGAAATTGTTTCTGCATACAAAGACAATGTAGCATTTATCAAAGGTCCGAAAGTAACACAGTTTGCTCCTAAATCAGCTGATAAACCTGATTATTATTCAGAAAAAGAATTTGAATCCGTAATCTCCTTAAAAGCAGAAACACATAATTTTCCAACAACAGTGGAGCCTTTCAATGGTGCAGCAACTGGTTCTGGTGGTGAAATTCGTGATCGTTTAGCAGGTGGGCAAGGCTCCTTGCCATTGGCAGGAACAGCGGTATACATGACATCATACTCTCGTTTAGAAAATGGAAGAGATTGGGAATTGGGTATGAAAGAACGACCATGGTTGTATCAAACACCAATGGATATTTTGATTAAAGCTTCAAATGGTGCATCCGATTTTGGTAATAAATTTGGGCAACCATTGATTGCTGGCTCTGTTCTTACATTTGAACATGAAGAGGCAAAACGTAAAGTTGGTTTTGATAAAGTAATTATGTTGGCAGGTGGTGTTGGATATGGTAAATTGGATCAAGCGATTAAAAAAACACCAAAAGCAGGTGATAAAATTGTTATTCTTGGTGGAGAGAATTATCGTATTGGAATGGGTGGTGCAGCTGTATCATCTGCCGATACTGGTGCTTTTGGTTCAGGTATAGAATTAAATGCGATTCAACGTTCTAATCCTGAAATGCAAAAACGTGCAGCAAATGCAATTCGTGGTTTGGTTGAAAGTGATACCAATCCTATTGTATCAATCCATGATCATGGCGCTGGTGGGCATTTAAATTGTTTGTCGGAATTAGTGGAAGCAACTGGTGGCTTAATCGATATGGATAAATTACCTGTTGGTGATCCTACTTTGTCTGCAAAAGAAATTATTGGTAATGAATCTCAGGAACGAATGGGATTAGTAATTGGTGAAAAAGATATTGAAACACTTAAACGAATTTCTGATCGTGAACGTTCTCCAATGTACACTGTTGGTGATGTTACCAATGATCATCGTTTTACTTTTGTTTCAAAAACCACCGGTCTCAAACCAATGGATTATGCCTTGAGCGATTTCTTTGGTAGTTCACCAAAAACAATTATGAACGACAAGCAAGTAAATAGAATATTTGCTGATGTTTCATACAATGTAAAAGATATTCCAGTTTATCTAAATAAAGTATTGCAATTAGAATCTGTTGCTTGTAAGGATTGGTTAACTAACAAAGTTGATCGTTGTGTTGGTGGTCGTGTAGCGAAACAGCAATGTGCAGGACCATTACAATTACCATTAAATAATGTTGGTGTAATGGCATTGGATTACAAAGGAAAAGAAGGTGTAGCTACCTCTATCGGTCATTCTCCAGTTTCTGCAATGATTGATCCTGTTGCAGGTTCAAGAAACTCAATTGGTGAAGCACTTTCAAATTTAGTTTGGGCACCATTAAAGGATGGATTAAGTTCTGTTTCACTTTCAGCAAACTGGATGTGGCCTTGTAAAAATGAAGGTGAAGATGCTCGTTTGTACGATGCTGTGAAAGGTTGTTCTGATTTTGCTATTGAATTAGGAATCAATATTCCTACAGGAAAAGATTCATTGTCGATGAAACAAAAATATCCAAACGATGAAGTCATTGCCCCAGGAACGGTAATCATTTCTAGCGTGGGTAATTGTTCGGATATCAATAAAATTGTTGAGCCCGTATTGAAACGCAATGGTGGGAATATCTACTATTTAAATTTATCTCAAGATAGTTTCAAATTGGGTGGTTCTTCATTTGCACAAGTTCAGAATAAAATTGGTATAGAAGTTCCAAGCATTACAAATGCTGCTTATTTCAAAAATTCATTCAATGTGTTGCAAGATTTAATTAAAGCAGGTAAAATCAAAGCAGGGCATGATGTTGGAAGTGGAGGTTTAATTACTACACTTTTAGAAATGTGTTTTGCAGATGTTAATTTGGCTGCTAATTTCGATCTTACTTCATTAAATGAAAAAGATTCTGTGAAGACGTTGTTTAATGAAAATATTGCAGTTGTGTTTCAAGCTGATTCATCGGTAGAAGCAGTGTTTGCAAAAAACAATATTGAAATAGTAAATATTGGTAATGTTTTAGATGGCAATATCATTACTGTAAAAAATAACAACGATGCTTTTGAATTTAATGTAATTGAATTACGTGATACATGGTTTAAAACATCTTTCCTTTTAGATTCTAAACAATCTAAAAATGGAATGGCAAAAGAACGTTATAACAACTATAAGAATCAACCATTACAATTTGTTTTCCCAAAACAATTTGATGGAAAAATAACTTCCATTACTGGTAAAATTGAAAAAAGACCGAAAGCTGCAATTATTCGTGAGAAAGGTTCTAACTCAGAGCGTGAAATGGCGAACGCAATGTATTTGGCTGGTTTTGACGTTAAAGATGTACACATGACAGATCTTATCTCAGGTAGAGAAACACTAGAGGATATTCAATTCATTGGTGCTGTTGGTGGATTTTCAAATTCAGATGTATTAGGTTCTGCAAAAGGTTGGGCTGGAGCATTTTTATACAATGAAAAAGCGAATACTGCACTTCGTAATTTCTTCAAACGTGAGGATACTTTATCCGTAGGTATTTGCAATGGTTGTCAGTTGTTGATGGAATTGGAGTTAATCAATCCGGAGCATGAAGTGCATGGTAAAATGCATCACAATACTTCTGGAAAACATGAAAGTGGTTTTACTTCAGTAAAAGTTCAAAAGAATAATTCAATCATGTTATCATCCTTAGAAGGTTCAACTTTGGGTGTATGGATTTCTCATGGCGAAGGGAAATTTAAATTGCCATACTCAGAGGATAAGTACAATATTGTTGCGAAGTACGGTTACGAAGCATATCCAGCAAATCCAAACGGTTCTGATTTTAATACTGCAATGATGTGTGATAAAACTGGTCGTCATTTAGTAATGATGCCACACATTGAACGTTCTACTTTCCCATGGAATTGGGCAAACTATGCCGATAGAGCAGGAGATGAAGTATCGCCATGGTTGGAAGCATTTGTAAATGCAAGAAAGTGGATAGAAAATAAAAAGTAAAATTCTAGGAGATTAATTCGCTAATGGCTAACCATGCCATTAGTCCCGCTCCAATCTCGAGAGCTGCTTCGTCAATATCAAATGTAGAGGTGTGCACACCACTTGTTATTCCCTTGGATTTATTGCCTGTCCCTAAACGGTAAAAGCAGGAAGGCACTTGTTGTGAGAAAAATGCAAAATCTTCTGCAGTCATGCGCAATGGCAATTCTTCCACATTTTCTTTCCCTAAATAATCGATTGCTGCATTGCGCGCAGTATTGGTAGTTACATCATCATTTACTAAAAAAGGATATCCTTTTTCAACTCTAAATTCACAAACCCCGTTCATTTGCAATGCTACATCTTCTGCAATATTTTTCATTTTGGAGTGTGCAATAGCTCTCCATTCCTCATCCATTGTGCGGAATGTTCCTTCAATTTTAACTTCGTCTGGAATTACATTCGTTGCACCATTCCCCATTATTTTTCCGAAGGCAAGTACGGTTGGAGGCTTTGGTTTGTTATCGGCTTCAAGTGTTGAATAAGCTGGTGGAATTTCCATAAATGCTTTATTCAATTCTAATAATATTTTAGATGCAATCAATAATGGATTGTTGTAATCGTTTGGCATCGCTGCATGTCCGCCTTTTCCTTTAACGGTCATGTAAAGCTCATCAGTGCTAGCCATGTACATTCCATTTCTAAAACCTACTTTGCCTACTTCCATACTTGGAAATACATGTTGTCCAAACATTCTTGTAGGTTTTGGATTTTCAAGAACACCTTCTTTTATCATCAATGATGCTCCACCAGGCAATTTTTCTTCTCCAGGTTGAAAAATTAATTTAATAGTACCTTCGAATTCATCTTTTAATTCATTCAAAATTTTTGCAGTACCTAAAACAGATGCCGTATGTACATCATGTCCGCAAGCATGCATAATTCCGCTGTTTTTAGAAATATAATCGCAGGTATTGGTTTCATTGATTGGCAATGCGTCCATATCGGCACGCAAAGCAATAATTTTTTTTGTAGGATTTTTTCCTTCAATCAAAGCGACAATCCCTGTTTTTACAATGCCTTGTGTAAAAGGAATGTTGTATTCCTTTAGTTTAGATGCAATGTAATTGGACGTATTGTATTCTTCAAATGATAATTCAGGATGTGCATGCAAATGTCTTCTGATTTCAATTGTTTCAGAATTGTATTTTTTTGCAAGGTGTTTAATTTTTTCTTTCACAATATTATTTTCCGAAAATCATTTTTAGAGAAAGCAAAAGGATAATAACACCAAAAACTTTTTTTAGTGTGGTTTGATCAATTGCAATAGAAATTTTGGAGCCAAAGTAACTTCCAATTAAAAATGTACTGGCAATGATGAAGGCAGTTTTCCATTCGATATGGCCAGCCTGGTAGTAATTATAAACACCTAAAATACCAATTGGTAATAAGAACATAAATAAAACAGTTCCTTGTGCTTGGTGTTGCGAATAGCCTAAAAAGTATACAAGTGCTGGAACAATAATTATTCCGCCACCAATACCAACCATGCCGCTAAGCAAACCTGCAATTACGCCAAGGCATAGCAGAATGATGATTGTATTCATATTTAATTGTGATTTTTTCAATTTTAAAAATCTAAGCTCAGTGATAAATGCCAAATTGGTTTTAAAACAATTCCATCTTGCACTGCCCAAGCTCTGTCTAAGCGAATAAAATAACCGAATAATCTACTTCTTAATCCAAATCCGTAACCTGCAATAAGCGGGTCATGTTGTGTTTTTAATACAATTAATAATGGTGTTTGATTGTTTCCAACATAAGTTGTATTCAATGCATTTTTATCTGAATATGGATCTGGTCCAGTCCATGCTGTTCCTACATCACCAAAAGTAATGATTTGGAAATTTTGAATAAAGTCGGAGCGAATCGGACGTTTGTATAAATATTTGAAAATAGGGAAACGGATTTCGCTATTGATTACAGCAAATGAATTTCCATTTCTTGCATTTTGATAAAAACCACGCATGTTTGTTACTAGTGTTTGATATGCATAATTTTGATCACGTGCAATGTTGGTACTGTTATCAAACTTTGGAATAAACCAATTGTCGACACCTCCCAAATAATAAATCATTTTTTGATTTCCGAAGGATGTTCCAGCTGAAATTCTGTTTGCCCAAATTAAATCACGGTGTAATTTTTTGTAATAACGCCAATCGGCACCCAAAACAAAAAAGTCTGATTTTTCTTTGTCAACTTGACGATAGTATTCTCCATAAAATTTACCACGAACACCATTGTATAAATTCAATCCTTTTTTAATTGTATTATCGAATACATATTCCAATTTTACTGTTCCCCAGTTTTCGTAGGTATTCGCCTTTTTTAAATTGTTGTAATCAGTAGAGGTATAGATTGTTCTATCATTTCTGTAGCAAAGACTAGCTCTCACACTTGCTACTTCATTTAATGGGAATTTTAAAACATAACGTACATCATGAGTATGCACTTTTACCAATGAAAAATTATCTGAGATATTTAAAATGGATTGACGGTGAAGGATAAGTTGTTTGTCAACATTTTTCATTCGGTCTTCATAACTCAAAAAATATTCGTTGGAGTTTAAGTCTCCAGAAAAACGCATTCCACCAACAATTCTGTAATTTTCAAATAGGTCGCTCATTCCAATTTTAAAGAATGCATTTATTCCAGGATTTAAATAAATAGGACTTCCACCTCCAGTAAATTTTTGATAGGTAGCATTTAAAAAGGAATTGTCTAACTGCGATACAACATAGTCTACAGAGTAATTAGTATTGTAATTACGTTGTAAGGCTAATTTGAAATCAGGTGTTGCTTTAATGGTGGAATCATTACTTGCAAGTGGCGTGGTGTTTTCGTTTTTAGCTGCTTCTTTTTTCTTTTGTTCATTTTCAAATGTATAGTTGTTAATGTCAATTGCATTCGAATCTTTTTTAACTGGATCGCTAATGCTTATGACCACTTTTACATTTTCAGCTTTTGGTGTATCATTTAATGCTTTGTTTTTAGCATCTGTTTCAACCTGTTCTTTAAAATCTAATCGGTTACGGTAATCACGATAAGATGTGTTT
>JBIIOB010000089.1:0-7300 GCA_044337125.1 Bacteroidia bacterium | reverse complement strand
TATCAATTCGTAAACACCGTTACCTATATTTCCAACAGCAAACGATTCCGTTTCATTTGATTCAGCGATGCCAGTAACAATACTTGATGGAAATACATAAACAGTTTGTACAAGGGTATCCGAACAAATTCCGTCAGTTACTATCAATGTTACTTGATACGTACCATCGAATTTATAAAAATAGTTTGGATTTTGCTCATTCAAAAATGCAGATCCATCACCAAAATCCCAAGAATAGGATAGTCCCGGATTGGAAGTATTAGTGAACGTGATCACCTGATTATTATCTAAATAAACAGTATCTGCATTCATTGAAAATCCTGCCACCAATGATGAATTTTGAATAACTGAATAATTAAATTGTTGTGTACAACCTATTGAATCGGTAAGGGATAAAACATAGTTTCCTGCTGATAGATTTAAATTATCAGCAACTGAAACTCCATTATTCCATGCATAAGTATATGGTGCGCTTCCGCCATTTATTGAGTTTAACACAATTGAACCATTTGCTTCGCCAGCACAATTTGCATTGGTTATAACAGATTGAACTTCCATTGAATCTGTACCATCAACAACAACTTCTGTATTTAGTGTACCACATGCACCTGTATTTCCAGAGATCACAACTGAATAACTACCAGCATCAAGGTTCATCAATGTATCAGCACTCGAAACATTTGAATGTGTTTGTACAATAGAACCATCCTGATTGTACCAAACATAAGTAAATGGTCCACTACCATTACCAATTGCGGTAGCATAACCATTTGGAGATGATTTACATGTTGATGCCATTACAGTTGTTTCAATTGGTTTACTGATGTTCAAAACAAAACGAGGAAAATCAGTGGTGTCAGCAATATAAAAGGTATAAGTGCTATCAACTTTTAAATCGGTATTAATACCTGTTTTTAGATCATGTAACACCAAACAAGAACTTGACGAAAAACGTGTTAAGCTGTTTAATGAAATTGAGTAGGTTCCTGAAATACCAACTTTCACTTTGATTGGAATAGAAAGATTAGAATTAATAATTGGCAATGAATTTATAGAATACTTCACCGTATCTTCCATTGTAGCAATACTTGGAACATCTGTATTAAAGCTATAAAACTTTAAGGCATCATAATCAATATCGTGATTACTTGTTGCATTCGCATTAAAACGAATAACGGTTTCATCGCTATAGGTAGCACCATTAAAATTCAATCGTATTAATTCATCTGTTGATGCTGAAGAGGCACGAATAAACAATCCATCTGTTGCATCTTTAGCGGCTTCTGTAATCTGCAAAACAGGGCTTGGTCCTGTTGCTTGTACCAAAAATGATTGTGATGAAGCAATTAAATTAGAACCACCATTTGTACCAATACCTGCAACATAACTTGTATATTGATCAAGTGTTGGATCATACATATAAACCGCATCAGCAATATTTGTTTTGGTCCAGCCAGCAGCATCCCAATCAATTGTAGAAGGATATGGATTAGCAATTAAATTCCAGCCATCTTCAGAAGCTGGCTGTGAAACATCATCGGTATAGGTAACAGCAAATGATTGTGCATTTTTAATTAAAGCACCCGTCACATCAATTGTTAATGGAGTATTCATTACATACACCCAATAACCTTTTTTAGCAACTAGTGGATTGGTAATATTTGTTGGTTCCACATATCCATAATCATAGAGACCTGGCAATGTTTCATCATAACTTACAATTGAAGCATTTGTAACGGTTGGTGGTGGGTATTGTGAACCAACAAATCCTCCAGTTATAAAATCATCATTCCATTGTTGCAATGTTACACCGCTAATTGGAGCACACAAGAAAATCCAACCATCTGTTCCTGCTGGGATATATCGTTGCATGGTTACATTTCCTGTAATATCTGCTCCAGATGGAAGTTTAGCTAATCGTGCTGTTCCGGAAGAATTGGAGACCAATGTTAAGTTAGATCCTGTCGCAAATGTTCCTGCAAAAATTTCAATTGAATTAGTAACATTCAATACATTACCCAAAGTAACAGTTGATCCTGATCTATTTACAGTTAAGCGTTCCAAATTATTGGAAACTCCCAAAGCGGATTGATCCAAATAAAAAGTACCAGCACTACCTGTCCCTGTTTCAATATTTAAAGTAGAATTTAAAGAACCAGTTAGTGTACCTGTCCCTGAAAAGGCACCATAAACAGTTAAAGAATTATCGTTTAAATCAACACTAGTACCAGCAGCAATAGAAATATTTCTGCATATGGCATTTGCGGTTAATTGCGGTAAAAATGGTGTTCCTAATGGAATATTAATATCAGTAGTACTTGTTGGTATGGTGCCACACCAGTTTGAAGTTGTTAACCAATCGGATGATGTTACTCCAAGCCATGTTCCACCAGCAGTAATTGTTTGTGTTATAGCATTACTTGTTGCTGGATTACCAGAAACACAAGCATCGCTTGATGTTAGAACACATGTTACAACATCACCATTAACAAGTGAGGATGATGAATAATTTGTGGAATTTGTACCAACATTGATTCCATTTACTTTCCATTGATAAGCAGGACTAACCCCACCATTTGTAGGAGAAGCTGTAAAAGGAATGGAAGTACCTGCGCATACCGTTCCAGCTGGACTAGCAGAAATGGCAATCGATACAGGTAAAACGGGATTAACAGTCATTGTAATAATATTGGATACAACCGCACCGCTCACACAACTTGCACTTGAGGTAAGAACACATTGCACTGCATCTCCATTCGCTAAGCTTGCATTGGTGTAAGTTGTTGAGCTTGTTCCAACATTAACACCATTCAATTTCCATTGATAGGTAGGTGATCCACCACCATTTATTGGAACAGCGGTAAATGTAACACTTGCACCTACACAAATTGTATTTGATGGACTAGCACTTATTGTAATACTTGCACCCACTGCAGCATTCACGGTAAGGGTTGCAGAAGAGGATGTTGTACTTCCTCCACATACGGATGTAGTAACAATACAACGATACAAATAACCATTCATGCCTGTGGTACATGATGAAATATTTAATGTTGCAGCTGTTGCACCTGAATAAATACCTCCATTTGTTATATTCACAAAACCTGCACCTGTATTTTGTTGCCACTGATAAGTTAGGCCTGTTCCTGAGGCAACCACTGTAAAGACAGCAGGGTTTGTATTACAAACTGTTGTACTTACTGGTTGTGTCGTAATTGTTGGACCTCTTCGCTCACCAACCTGCAATTGTCCAACTTGTGATATTCCGGTTGCGCGATTAGATGTTGCAGTTACTGTACTTTGAGTAAGTGTGGTCCAAGTTGTGCCATTATACAATGCCATAAAATAATTTGCTGGAGTTGATCCTGCATCAGTATCGGATCCAACACCGATAAAATTACAAGTAGCTGCGTAGTTTGTAAAGGCAGTGCCTGCATTTGTTAATTGCCAATTGCGATTTACACTTTTTAAATTATCAATACAAGAAGTGGCAATATTCGGGTGATCTCCATTATTAACTGATGCGATAACATTTCCTGCAGTTGTAACAGAAGCAAATGTTAAACTAATTGGCAGATAGTCTGCAGTACCAAATCCAACCTCATAGGTCCTTACGACATTTGCACCTGTAGCAACATTTTTTTGTAAAAATCCATTTACGAATTTACCTGTTCCTGCGCCAGTTACTGTTGCTGCAGGATTGATAATCACTCTATTAACACCTGTATTGATTACGCCATTGGAAAAATTAAGGATTGCTCCAACAGTTGTATTTATTCCTAATGTAACTCCGCTCCCACTTGTATTATTAATTGTTAAATTGTTAAATGTAGTTACAACACTTCCAGTTAATGTTTGCAATGCCGTTCCATTAAAGATTACAGTTCCTGTTCCAGGGGTAAAGGTTGCATTATTCGTCCATGTACCACCTAAGGTTAAATTCAAATTATTTGCATTCAATACTCCAGAAGTAATGGTGGTATTATTTGTAACAGTAAGTGGACTTGTATTTAGACGTGCAGTTGCATTAGCACTATTAACGACAAGATTTCCAACCCTTGCTGTGCTTCTAATATTCATGATTTGAGCTGCTGGAGTACTTGCATTTCCAATTTGAAGTGTTCCACCTGTTACAGAACTATTCGTAATGTTAATTGCAGTATAGCCTAAATCTTGTGCACCAGTTCCACCTTCACGCTGAATTATAATAGTTCCACCACTCATGTTAAATGTTGAACCCGCTCCATCTATATGGAATGGAGCAATGGTTGTAGAGGTACAACCAACAGTAGGCAATGTTAATGTTCCTCCTGAAATCGTGAACTTTGCAAGGGTATTGATATTAGTTGAATAATATTGACCTGCTATTGCAACTGTTCCACCAAAAATCTGAAAAACACCTCCATTGGAAACAACATTTTCGTTTTGTGCATTTCCAATATTAACGACACCATTGTTAATGATTAGATTCCCATAAAGGTTAATTGTATTTCCAAAACTAACGGTTGCTGTGGCACTATTAATTGTCAAACCAGAAGTATTATTAATTGTAGATATTACCGAATAAGGAGTTATTGAAACGGCATTAACGGTTGATAATTTAAAAGTACCATTTGTCAAAACCAAGAAATCTGGTTGAACAGTAAAGTTGGAAGCAGTAACATCTAAAGTATTTAAAATCGAAGTCCCCATATTTAGGGTAATTAGATTATATGTGTTGGTGGCTCCTGTTCCAGATAGCGTTGCATTTCCATTTTTTGTAAAACTGATATTACAAACACTCGCTGCAGCTGGTCTAAAATTAACAGAACCGTTGTTTGTCAAGTTCCCTTTTAAATTTAAAGCATGTGTAGCGTTATTTAACACAGTAAAACTTGCACCTGAATTTATGGTTAAATCTGTATTGATGGTCATTGCCAAATTAGTAGTTCCAATAAACCGAAGTACACCAGAGGTTCCTTGACCAACAGTTAAGCTATTACAATTAGCATTTACATTTATTCCAACAGTATGGCCATTTGCAATGGTGACATTATCAGAGGCTGATGGGATACACCCACAGTTCCAAGTGGTTGTTTGATTCCAAAGTCCAGTAGCTATTGAAATAACATTTCCAGCGGCATTGGTAATTTGACTTGCACTTACAGGAGCACTTAAATAACCGTCTGTAACAGCATAAACTCGCCAATAGTAAGTGGTACTAGGCAAAAGCCCTGTTGCAGCATAGGTTGTTGCATTTAAAGCTGTTTGCCCTACAAAACTAAAATTGACATTATCAGTAGAATTATAAATAACATAGCCAACTTCATTTGTGCACCAATTTGTCCAATTAAGATTCATGGATGTTTGTGTAACACCTGTAAAAGTTAATGTTCCCGATGGTGTTGCAGGTGTTGTGCTTGGCGGAGAAAAAGTAATTTTAGAATTAGAAGTCGGCATAGTCGTTAACCCATTCTGCTGACCATTATTAAACGTGTTTGAATTTGCTGTTTGTTGTGATTTTAGTTGAGCGGTAGTTGGCGTATTTGCCAAAGTTGCTGCATTAATCCCACAAGTGTAAGTAAATGCTGCTGTTCCTTGGGTCATTGTTCCGTAAATAAAATCAATGACCCCAGTGGTTTCATATAACTTTACTTGAAAGTTTAAACTTGGTGTAGTATTTAAATAAACTGCCATGTTTATCCACTCAATAGTCAAAACTCTATTGGGTGTTGTACCTGAAACCAAATATTTTATACTATTTCCTAAAGCATCTGTTCCTCCTTGTGCGGTCATATCATCATAAAAAGGAGCTAAAGCTAACCATGTACCTGATCCATTTCCTGTAAATTGAGCATTATCATAGCCATAGGGTGTTGCTGAAGGACCACCATCTGCTGTAGAAGTCGAAAAATCGATATAACCATTGGTAGAAACACTAAATTTTGAATAACGGATTCCATTGTACCAAAAATCAAATCCGATATCCGTGGCATTACTACGATTATCATCTTGTTGTAAAACGGTATTATTGCGCCAACTATCGATAGCGCTTCCAGTAGCTGCTATTGAGCTATAGGTAATTCCAGTTGTTCTGGTGGTGGTATAATTTAAAATACTTTGCGCGTATATCCCTGTATTTATTACTATTCCAAGCAGAAATAATAACGAAATGCGTAATTTTAAACTCATCAAAAATCGTCTATTTTAATAAAATCCTTACATATGTAATAACTTATACTAAAATAATCAAAAAGGTTCGTTAAAAATGAAAAATTAGACAAAAAGTACTTTTTAACTAATAAAGAGAAGAAAATGGATGTTATAAAAAAAGCCACTAAAAAGTGGCTTTTTTTGTATAAATAACTTGAAAATCAATTTATTAATATGGATGTACCCAAGGTGTATCAGCAACCACTGGTTGTATACTCATTACAGGAATTTTAGAATGATTTACAACCTGTTGTGCATAGGTACCCATCAACCTACCAGTAATTGTTTCATCCTGATCAGTCATAATCACAATTAAGTCAGCATTTACTGATTTTGCATACTCATACGTGTTTTTTGCCTCATTTCCACCTACAATCGTTTTACGGGTGTAAGAAACATCGCATTTTTTCAAATATTCTTCGATTTGATCCAATTTAAACTCAAATTTTTTCAATTCGCCTTGGTCATCAGAATCCGCTAAGCCTAAAATATGGATACGTGATGCGAATTGTTTTGCCATTACTATTGCATGGTTCACTTTTTGGCGTGAATGAGCTGAATCATCTATCGGTAATACAATTTCTTTAAAACCAACTTTAGTTGAATGTGAACGAACCGACAAAACAGGACACTCTGCTTCCGATACAACTTTATAGGTATTACTTCCAACAAAAAACTCAACAAATCCAGAAGTTCCATGTGTACCCATTACTACCATGTCGACATTGTGTTCTTTTGCTACTGAAACAACTTCAGAAAATATATTACCATCAGCAGTGATGCAAGTCGATTTTACACCATACTTTGAACGTATTGCAGCAGCAGTTTCTTCTAATCTTTTTTCAATCGCATTAATAAAATCACTTGGAGCATTCACACGCATCTCAGGTGCAACAATGCTAAATTTCTCCCAATGTTTCTCAACTACATGTAATAACACCAATTCTGCTTTAAACAATTGTGCAGTAAATCCAGCATGCTCAATAGCAATCATAGCTGTATCTGAAAAATCAACTGGAATTAAAATTTTTTGAATATTAAAGGCTTTCATAGTTTATATATTTATTTGTTAGTTTAATATGGATTTGTAAAAACAGTTGTATCTCTT
>JBIIOB010000088.1:0-7323 GCA_044337125.1 Bacteroidia bacterium | reverse complement strand
CTAGTCCAACGTTGGTAACCAGCAATTCATTAACTGTTACAGTGAACGCATTACCTACTACACCAATTGTTTCACAAGAAGCTGATACCTTGTTTACAACTTCTTATGATTCTTACCAATGGTATTTGGATGGTACAACTATGTTAGGAACTGATTCTGCTCAAACGGCAGCTGCTTCTGGCGCTTATACTGTTGTTGTTACAAATGTGGAAGGTTGCTCTTCTACATCTGCTCCATATTCATATACAGTAACAAGTATCAATGATGTAGTTGCTTCAACCAATGTTGTAATTGCTCCAAATCCATCAACTGGTGTATTTACAGTGAATTTTAATCATCCAATAAATGCATTGATTACAGTTTATAATATTATTGGTAAAGTAGTGAGTGCAAAGCAAACTTCAGCTTCTTCTCAAACAATTGACTTGTCAAATGCAGCAAATGGTAGTTACTTTATTACTATTAAAACAGACAAAGAAACAATTACAAAAAAGGTAATTGTAACTAAATAATACTAAAGAATATTCTTTAAACGCCCAACATCAATTGTTGGGCGTTTTTGTTTTTATATTTGTGTAACAAATGGAACATACCGAACATATACAATCAATCCTTCGAACACTCCCAGATAATCCAGGAGTGTACCAGTATTTTGATGCTGAGGGAAAGATTATTTATGTGGGCAAAGCAAAGAATTTAAAAAAACGTGTTTCGTCTTATTTTAATAAAGACCAACACGATAATGGAAAAACACAAGTTCTTGTTCGGAAAATTGAAGATATAAAATACATTATTGTAGATACTGAATTGGATGCATTGTTGCTCGAGAATAACCTAATAAAAAAGTACCAACCTCGCTACAATGTTCTTCTTAAGGATGATAAAACCTATCCTTGGATTTGTATTAAAAACGAAAAATTTCCTCGTGTATTCACTACCCGTAATATTGTAAAAGATGGTTCTACTTATTTCGGACCCTATGCAAACGGAAAAGTAATGCATACCGTACTGGACCTGATAAAACAATTGTACACGCTCCGTAATTGTAATTTGAATTTATCAAATGATAATATTAAAGCAGGAAAGTTTAAAGTTTGTTTAGAATATCATATTGGTAATTGCAAAGCCCCATGTATTGGGAAAGAAAGCGAAGAAGAATATACTAAAACCATTTCCAGCATTAAGGAAATTGTTAAAGGGAATGTACATTCTGTTGCTCGTCATTTGAAAGAGTTGTTGCAACAACATGTCGAAAAGTTGGAATTTGAAAAGGCTCAGCAAATAAAAGAGAAATTAGATCTGCTTGAAAAATATCAAAGTAAATCTACTGTTGTTAATCCATCTATAAATAATGTAGACGTGTTTTCGATTGTTACAGATGAAAAATATGGATATGTCAATTTTTTCAAAATAGTGAATGGTTCCATCATTCAATCACATACCATTGAGTTGAAAAAGAAATTGGATGAATCGCCCGAAGAGCTTCTGTTATTATCTATTGCGGAACTTAGAGAGCGATTCAGTAGTGATTCGAAAGAGATAATTGTTCCATTTGAGTTGGAAACCGAATTTCCGGGAATTGAATTTACTGTACCGCAACGTGGAGATAAAAAGCATTTATTAGAATTATCGGAACGTAACGTAGAATATTATAGACGCGAAAAAATAAAGCAAGAAAGTTTAGTTGATCCCGAAAGGCATACCAATCGTATTTTGGAGCAAATGAAAAAGGATTTACGTTTGTCAGTTGAGCCAAAACATATCGAGTGTTTTGATAATTCAAATTTTCAAGGTGATTATCCTGTAGCAGCTATGACTGTTTTTAAAAATGCCAAACCAAGCAAAAAAGATTACCGTCATTTTAATATTAAAACAGTAGTTGGGCCAGATGATTTTGCTTCTATGGAAGAAATTATTTACAGACGTTACAAACGTGTGTTAGAAGAGAACCTGGAAATACCTCAATTGATTGTGATTGATGGTGGGAAAGGGCAATTGTCGTCTGCGCTTGAAAGTTTAGAAAAGTTAGGATTAAGAGGGAAAGTTGGAATTATTGGTATTGCAAAAAAGTTAGAAGAGATTTATTTTCCTGATGATTCCATTCCCTTGTATTTAGATAAAAGAAGTGAAACCTTAAAAATCATTCAACAAATTCGTGATGAAGCTCATCGTTTTGGAATCACACATCATCGCAGCAAACGTGATAAAGGAACACTTAAAACAGAGTTAACAGATATTAAAGGAGTTAGTTATACTACGGCCCAAAAATTACTCAGTTATTTTAAATCTGTTAAAAAGGTAAAAGAAGCAACTTTGGAGGAACTTGTAAAAGCGGTTGGAAATGCAAAAGGGGAATTGGTGCATAACTACTATAATAAGTAGTGATACTTTATTGAATTTAATAAAACAACAAATTATTTCCCCAGTTAGGATAATTTATCTGTCAACAATTTCATTTCAATTGTAGGAGCAATTTTTTCATATAGAATATGGTAAACTGCTGTAGTAATAGGCATATCCACATTAAATGTTTTGTTGATTTCGTAAATACATTTTACTCCATAATACCCTTCAGCTATCATGTTCATTTCCATCTGAGCAGATTTTACGGAATATCCTTTTCCAATCATATTACCAAATGTTCTATTACGGCTAAATTGGGAATACGCTGTAACTAGCAAATCTCCTAGATATGCAGAACTCTTAATATCACGATCAATAGGATGTACTGCATCCACAAAGCGTTTGATTTCTTGGATCGCATTTGAAATAAGAACAGCTTGGAAATTATCACCATAGCCTAATCCATGGCAAATACCATTTGCAATAGCAAAAACATTTTTTAATACAGCGGAATATTCAGTTCCATAAATATCATCAGAAACAGTTGTTTTAATGTATCTACAATTTAATTTAGATGCTACATAAGCTGCAATTTCTTTGTTTTGTGAAGCTATTGTAAGGTAAGATAGTTTTTCCATTGCAACCTCTTCGGCATGGCAGGGGCCAGTTATTACTCCAATACTATCATTTGAAACGTTCAGTTTTTGATTGAAAAATTCTCCAACAATTAATAGATCTTCTGGTACAATCCCTTTTATAGCAGAAAAAATTTGTTTGTCTTTTAGATCTTCTGGTTTTACACCTGATAATGCTTGTTTTAAGAATGCAGAAGGAACTGCCATAATTAAAACATCAGCATTTTTAATGATTGTGTTTATATCCGAATCGATAACTAATTTATCAGTATCAAATTCAACTGATGTAAGATAGTTAGGGTTGTGTTTGTATTTTTTTATATGATTTACGGTATCCTGATTTCTTATCCACCAATATACTTGTGGCATATTATTGCATAACATTTTTACAATTGCTGTTGCCCAGCTTCCTCCACCAATTACTGCTATTTTTTTAGAGTTACTCATCCTTGAATACTTGTTTTAGATTTTACTTTATTTATTGCAATTAGTATAATTACTAAAATTGATGTAAAAATACTAATCCATTTTGCAATTGCTATGGTATTGTTTTTATAAATGAAATAAATAGTGTTTTTGCCTGGAGGCAATACGATAGATATTAATGAATTATTTGATGTGTAAATTGGGTGTTCTTTATTGTTAATGAATGCTTTCCAGCCAAGGTAGTTATTTTGAAGTAAGGTAACTAACTGTTGTTTTTGTGATGTTGATGTTATAACAAAACTGTCGGGCGCAAAGTGACTTAAAAATGCCGAATCGCCCATACTCGTTTTGATATCATTTTTAGAAATACTTAGGTAATCTTCCGAATTAAAGAAAAGACTTTCGCTGGTATAATTGCTGTCTTTTTGCTTTTCCATTGGATAATATTCATCACTCAAAAAGGCAATTTTGTTTTTAAGTATTTCTGAGTACAGTTTTGGTGTTTCATCTCTAAAGGTTTCGTGGCCTGTAAATGCAAAGGAATTAAACCCTTCCGAAGAGATTTGTTTTTGGATAATATTTACATTTTTCCAAAATGGACCAACATACATTTCGTTTGGATTAACATCTTTTATTGCAATATCGGGTAGTTGTGGAAATCCTTTTGGGAATTTATTAAAATGATTATTTGCTTCTTTTGCAGAAAATTCACTGTAATGAGCCGTGTATGGATTGTTCAGTTGTGCACTTACAATCATATCAACCGAAATGATAAGTGTTAAATATAGGGCAAGGCGTTTTATGTTTTTTGTTGTTAATAATAGATAGAGGAATAGAGAAAGTAGAATTAAATGAACACCTGATTGGAAAACAATATGTGTCTCAATTGTTGTTTTATCTGAAACGGTAAAAAGATAATTTTTGACAAAGTTAGGAATGTTAATACATCTCGTGAAAACAAGAACTAATAGTATAGAAAGTATAATGCCTATAAAAACTATAATTCCTTTTTTTAGATATACCTTTTGTTTTTCAGCATCTGTAAAATATTGATTGAGCCAATAAGCACTTGAAAGCAAAAATCCAAGAATTGCAAAATACCTAAAAACACTAGGAAATCGGAACAGATTCATTAGAGGGATATAATTGAATAAAAATCCTCTTACAGGTAAGTAGCTTCCAAAAGATGCTAATAATGCAAATACTCCAAAAACAAGAAAAAGTTTAAACTCTATGCTTTTTTTAATAAATAAACTAAGAATAAAAAACAGAAACATAAAAATACCAAAGTAAGCATTGCTCATTGATAAGTCGGTATCGAAAAAAGCTGTTTCTTTTATCACTGCAAATGGATAGATAAAGGAAAGCATTGATTGTGGGGAGAAGGGGCTAAAGAAAGCTCTTTCAATTCCAAATCCATTTGTTCTGCTTAAATAAGGTGTTACTTGGTAAATACTTAATAGTATTCCTGCACACAATAACATGGTTGTAAAAAAGAATAAACCATTGCGAGCAACAAACAACCATGCTTTGTGCTTTTCTTTTACTTTGATAAATTGATAGAGATAATAAAAAAAGAATAGTAGTAATAAATAGAATAGGATAATTGTGAAGGCAGGGTAACCGCCTGTTATCAAAAGTGAAATGAAAAATGCAGCTTTTAGGGAGTTTATGAACGAATCTCCTTTACTAAGTTTAATATAATAGTTGAGTATGAAAGGAATCCAACAAGCACTAATTGCATAGGTTAGATGTTGTGCATTTCCAATAAAAATGCCACATAACATATAGGCTATCGCACATATAAATGCTGTTTGTTCACTTAGTTTTAGTGTTTTTGCTAGTTTAAAAAATCCAATTGCTGCAATGAAAACATGAAGCCACATTTCCATTCCAATGGTGTAAACATTATACCCAAAAAAGTAGCCAATAACCCAAGCCACAGGGTACCAAGTACCACTTGATGGGTCAGCATGAATCGGATAGCCTAAATCCTGGTAAGGATTCCAATAAGGAAATTTGCCATTTTGCAAACATTCACCAACATGAAACCTCCATGGCAGGTAGCAGTCAATCATATCGTATTTAGGTGGATGAACAAAAAATACAATTTGCCAAAAAGCAAGAATGGTAATTATTAAAAATGCGAAGTAATACTTGTACTTATTTAAAAAGATCATTTCTTAATGCTTGTATTTTCTTTTGAAACATACTTTTTAACTAAGTAGAGTGGACGATTTTTAGCTTCATTGAATACTCTGGCTAAGTATTCTCCTATGATGCCGATACTTATTAGTTGAATGCCGCCTATTATTAATATGGAAACAAGAATAGAGGTCCATCCTGGAATTGTCTTATTGTTAAAATATTCTACAATAGCATATACTGCGTAAAGCAAACCAATAAATGAAACAATTAGTCCTGTGTAAAATGAAATCCTAAGTGGTTTTGCTGAAAAAGAGGTAATGCCATCAGCAGCAAATCCAAACATTTTGGTAATGGAGTATTTTGTTTTTCCAGAAAATCGAGTGGATGCTTTGTAGGTAATATGTGCTTGATTAAAGCCCATCCAGCTTATCAAACCTCTTGTAAATCTATTTTTTTCTTTTATTTGCAAAAAAGCTTCTACCGTTTTGCGGTTCATTAACCTAAAATCTGCTGATGCTGGCTCAATACGTATGTCTGCTAGTTTATTGATTATGGAATAAAACCATTTCGAAGTAACTTTTTTAAATACTCCCGCATCTTCAGATTCTTCTCTGATGGTATTTACGATATCAAAACCCTCCTTATATTTTTCAACTAAAGATGGAATCAATTCTGGTGGATGTTGCATATCGGCATCCATTGTTATTACAACCTCACCACAGCTATGCTCTAAACCTGCTGTAATAGCTATTTGATGTCCAAAATTTCTGGAAAGTGAAATACCCAATACTCGGTTATCACTGTTTGATATGGAGGTTATTTTTTCGAATGAAGAATCTTTACTTCCATCATCAACAAAAATAATTTCGAAATCAGTAGTGATGGTTGTTAATACATTAACCAATGATTCATACAAAACAGAAATATTTCCTTCTTCATTCAGGAGTGGAACAACAATGCTAATTTGTTTTTGTTTTGTATTCATCATAAGCAAAAATAGTTAAACATTATGTAATTTACTATTTTTGATGTTATTGTAGTTTAAATATTTTAACCTTCCCAAATTCGCCAATTTTATTTTTTAAAAATTGCTGTAAACATGCTCTTGTTAATGGTTCAGCATCTGTTAAGATAAGATACTTAGCACCTAGCTGTATATATTCTTTTACCTGAGCACTATCATTTCTAAAATTAATTTGTGACCAACCTGGATGATTCATTAAATAAAGCGTATAGCAAGGTGTATGGTCAGGAAGGCTTATGACTTTATCATCTGAATGAATACCTAATTCTCTTAGATAAGGTGTAATGGAATGTACATCTTTATAATTTTTATATTCATTCGCCTCACCAAGGTAGCGCTCTTTTAATTTTTCTTTTGCATAATTAATATTGAATAGTAGCAGGATTGAAAGGGCAACTTTAGTTAGAAGCGAATTGGATATTTTAGGATATGTTCTATTCAAAAACTCTAGCACTGCAATGAACATAAAAACAGGTAGAATCAATAAATTGATAATGTAATAATCATGTTGTGCGAATGCAAAATACCATAGCAAACAAAATAAAATCGTTCCTCCTAAAACAAGCATTGTTATAGTTGTTAGAAAAGGATTTGTCTTTTTTATGAAAAAAGTAAAAACTAAAAATAATGCTAGAAATAAGAAATAGACGGAATAGTGATAATACTCATTTGACCAATGGTTGGTTATTTCATGGGTGATATCAATAATGTCTTGTTTATCTAAATTCCAAATAGGGAAGGTGTTGG